>NZ_JAYMZS010000181.1:0-13238 GCF_035828755.1 Amycolatopsis sp. H20-H5
TCAACAGCCCTCCAGAGGCCCTCTCACGATCCGGACGGTTCGCGTCACGGCCTTACGCTCACTGTCCGCACCTCGGACGTCTCAGGCAGTCAGCCCCAGAACCACCCATATTCAGCAGCCTCCTAGGCAGCGGCGGCGGTGAGCAGGTCGAGCATGCAGGCGCGGGCGACGTCGTAGGGCTCGGTGCCGCCGAACATCACCGCGTCGGCGTTGGCCGCGCGGCCGAGTGCGTGCAGCTCGAAGGCCAGCCGCGAGACGTCCGCCTGGAGCTCACCCAGGTCCTTGGCCTCCTGGACGCAGCCGGTGATGAACGCCGCGAAGCCGCGGCTCGCGTCCGCGACGGCGTCGTGGACCTTGCCGGGGCGGGCGTCGAACTCGGCGCCGACGTTGAAGAAGAAGCAGCCGCCGGGGAAGATCCGGCGCCGCGAGTAGTCCAGCCAGTTCTCGCACAGCGCGCGCAGCCTGCCGATGCCCGGCTCGACCTCCGAGGTCGGGCCGACGACGCTCGCCGCGAAGACCTCCCCGGCGAACCGGACGGCCGCGAGCTGCAGCTCCTCCTTGGACCCGAAGAGCGCGAACACACCGCTCTTGCTCAGTTCGAGCTCGGCCGCGAGCCTGCCGATCGACAATCCGTCGAGGCCCTCGACGGACGCGACGTCCGCCGCCCGCTTGAGCACCGTCCGGCGGGTGGCGTCACCACGGACGAGCCTGCCGTCAACGGGCATTCCGGGTCTCCCAGCGCTCGACCTTGGTGCGCACGCCGTGCCGGTACTGCGCCGAGAGGTCGGGGTTCGCGAGTACCTTGCCGGCCAGCTTGAAGTACGCCGTGCGACGCTCGGCGTCGAGCTGCGTGACGTTGGCGAAAGCCACCGTGGACACCTCCGTCAGCGTCGGCCCGTCCGCGCGCTCGGCGAGGGCCAGGACGCCGGACGTCGGCACCTCACCGGGCCGCAGGACGCGCAGGTACCAGCCGCTGCGGCCGGAGTCGATCATGCCGGGGATGACGTCCTTGCGGGCCGTCTTCATCGCGAGCTTGAAGCACGGCGTCCGCGGCTGGCACACCTGCAGCAACGCGTCGCCCCAGCTCCAGACGTCCCCGATGCGCACGGTGTCCTCGTCCGCGCCGGTCACCGACAGGTTCTCGCCGAAGTCGCCGACGGCCGTCTCGAACCCTTCCGACGCCCAAGCCGCGTAGTGCTCGGCGGGATAGACGTAAACCGCTTTGTCGACACCGCCGTGCACGGTCCGATCGGCCTGGTCGTCGCCGTCGAGGTTGATTTCCGTCAGCTCAAGGCTCTTCGCGGCCACCTTGGCCTTGCTGATCGCACTGAGCACCGGTGTGCCCCGCTCCGTCCCGAGCACGCTCGGCCTGCCAACGAACACGTCCCTCAGCTCCATACGACCAACAATAGCACGATCGTTCGTACACTTTGTGATTGCCTCTGAAGGCCACCATGAGGGCGCTAGAGTCCCTCATGGTGGCCTTCAGAGGCAATCAGCCGTTCAGGGCCGCCGACTCTTCGTCGCTGAAGAGGCGGCAGCGGATCAGGAAACGTACGCCTTCGGGCGCTTCCGGGGAAAAACCGCTGCCGCGGCCCGGGACGATGCCCTCGACGCCGAGGTCACCGAGATGCACGTCGTACACGCCCGTCTTGAACTCGCCCTTCGGGTAACACATCGGCGCTCTTCCGTCCATAGTGGACATCAGGCGGCGGCACCGTCACGCTGCCGGACGGGCGGCTCGGCACGGTCGATCCGCTACCCGAAGGTTTCCTGCTGCGCCTGGGTTCCCGTGTGCCGTCGCCCCGGCCGAAGCTGACCTGCGAGTTCCTCTCCGACGGCGTCGCGACGATCCGCCTCGACGGGCGGGAGATCCCGTTCACCGTGCGGCACGCGGAAATCCTCACCCTGCTCGCCCTGCATCCCGGCGGACTCTCGGTGGAGAAGCTCGCCCTGTTGTTCTACGGCGAAAGCGGCAACCCGGTGACCGTGCGCGCGGAAATCCACCGCCCGCGCCTCCAGCTGGGCGCAAACGTCGTGCAGACTCGGCACTACCGGCTTTCGGCCAAGGTCGACGCCGACTTCCTGCGCGCCTTCCGCGGGCCGCTGCTGCCCGAGTCCGAGTCACCTGCCGTGCGGGAGGAGCGCGAGTCGCTCACCGCATTGGTGCGCCGCGTGGTGCTGGAAAGCCGGGACCCCGGCGCGCTGTGGGCGTTCTGGGAGACCTCCTGCGGGGCGGACGATCTGGCCGTCGTCGACGAACTCTGCCTCGCCCTGCCCGCCGACGATCCGCGCCGCGCCATCGCGCTGAACCACCGCGCCCGGCTCTGACCCGCGGCGCACCGCGGTTCAGCGGACGCCGAGCGGGCGCACCGCGCGGCTCGCGAGCATCCCGGCCGTCACTCCTACGGCCAGCACCAGCACCGCCTCGATGCCGAATACCGGCAGTGTCGCGCCGCCCAGGTCCATCCGCCCGGAGAACGTCGCGAAGTCCAGTAGCAGAGCCAATCTCAGCACCAACGCCCCCGCGCTCAGCAGGGCGAGCGCCAACGTCCTCGACGGCGTCCGCCACGACGGCATCGCGAGGTACGCCACGCCCCCGGCGGCAAGCGCGAGGCAGCAGAGACCCGTCCAGTCCAGCGGCACAGTGAAGTCCGGACGCGCGAACGCCATGAGCGGCGGCATCGGGTTGAGCACGACGGCGGCAGCCAGCGCGACCAGCCACCAGCGGGGCCGCACAGGCTCGGCGTCGGAGTGGAACGCGGACAGCAGGAGCACCACGAGCGCGCTTACCGCCAGCTCCAGCCAATGACTGAAGAAGAAGAGCGGAGCTCCCGTGCTCACCGAGTCGATCATGGCGGCGACGGCCGCGTACAGGCCGCGCACCAGCCCCAGCCCGGCGGCGATCCGGGCCGCCCGCCGATGACCGTTGAGCAGCAACAGGAACGCGAACGTCCACAGTAGACCGCTGAGCGCCCACGTCGCCTGCGCGGGACCGCCGAGCTGCCGCACCGGCGGCGTCCCGAGCCACGGGACCCGGCCGTCGGCCCAGTACAGCAGCTCGACGCCGATCACCCCGGACACCGCGTTGACCAGCAGTCCGGCCAGCGCCGCCAGCCGGACGGCGCCGCCCCAGGCGGAATACCGGGCGGGCCCGGCGGAACCCGCGAACCGGAGCCGGACCGCGAGCGCCACCACGCTGGCGACCTCCGCGCGGCCCGGACGGCCGAACTCCGCGACGTACTCGGCCTCCTCCAGCTCCTCGGGCAGGGTCGAGTCCAGGAACGTCGTGACCATGTCGTCCGCCCACTTTTCCCGGTAGGACAAGGGAAGCAGCCGCAGGACCGAGCGGTACCGGCTCTCGAGGTCGCTCACGACACACCGCCCTGCCCGGCCGGTCGCCAGCCGTGCAACCGGTCCGACGCGGCCCGCGCGTTCGCCGCCTGCCGCTGGGCCTCGGCGGTGAGCGCGGCGCCGCCGGAGTCGGTCAGCCGGTAGTAGCGGCGCAGCCTTCCCTGTTCGACCTCCTCGCGATCCAGCTCGACCAGGCCGTCCCCGGCGAGCCTGTCGAGCACGCCGTAGAGCGTGCCGACCTTGAGCCGGACGCGGCCGCCGGACAGACCGGCGACCTCGCCGACGATCCCGTAGCCGTGCCGGGGCGCCCCGACCAGCGCGGTCAGGATGAAGAAGGCCTGTTCGGTCATCGTGCGGGGTGGCATGGGCTCAATATATCGTAAGCCGATATATCTTGACCAGCAGTCGATGTGACGAACCACGAGTAGACACCGTCTACAAAAGTTGATAGACAGTGTCTACAAGATGAACTCGTGGTTACGGAGAGCTGGATGGGTTACCAACGTTTCGTCGCGCTCGGCGACAGTTGCACCGAGGGGCTCGACGACCCGTACCCCGAGGGTGGGCAGTTCCGCGGCTGGGCGGACTTCGTCGCCGGTCGCCTCGCGGCCGACGAGCCGGATTTCCGCTACGCCAACCTCGGCGTCCGCGGCCGGCGGCTCGACCAGATCCTCACCGAGCAGCTGCCGACCGCGTCCGGCCTCGCCCCCGACCTGATCGCCCTGTTCGGCGGCGGCAACGACGTGATGAGCCGAGGCTGGGACGCGCGCACCGTCGCCCGCCGGGCCGACGCCGCGATCCGCGCCTGCACCTCGCTCGCGCCGACCGTGGTCACCTTCACGATGAGCGACATCTCCCACCGCATGCCGCTGGGCGCCCGGATGCGCCCGCGCCTGGAAGCGCTCAACGACGCGATCCGAGAGGCGTCCGTCAGCTACGGCGCGGTGCTCGTCGACCTGTGGCCGGACCACGCCGCGCACGACGCCCGCTACTTCGGCCCCGACCGGCTGCACCTGTCCGAGCCTGGCCACCGCCGCCTGGCGGGCCACGTGCTCGACCGGCTCGGCATCGGCTTCGACGCGGACTGGCTCGAGCCGCTGTCCGGCGTCGCGAGTCGTCCCGGGCTGCGCGCCGACCTGCGCTGGTTCTACCAGGAGGTACTGCCCGTCGCCGTCACCCGCGCGCGCAACCGGCTCATCGGCCGCGAGCCCGGCGACGGTTTCCTGCCCAAACGTCCCGGCCTGCTGCCGGTGCACCTGAGCGAAGCGGACGCATGGGCCCACGGCAACGCCTGATCACGACCGCGACCCGGCTGCTCACCGAGCAGGGCGTGGAAGCGGTGACGCTGCGCGGCATCGCGAAGGCCGCGGGTGTTTCTCACGGAGCGCCGCTGCGTCACTTCACCGGGCGCGCGGAGCTGCTCTCCGCCGTCGCGGCCCTCGGCTTCGTCGAGCTGCGTGAGCGCGAGACGCTGCTTCCGGCGGGCACGCCCCGGCAGCGGCTCATCGCCGCGTGCCACAGCTACCTGGACTTCGCGCTGGCGAACCCGGCGATGTTCGAGCTGATGTTCCGCCGCGACCTGATCGACCCGGAAGAGCCCGAGCTGATCACCCAGAGCAGCGCGGTGTTCGACCTGTTCGCGGAGCTCGTCGGAGACCTGCAGACTGACCTTAAGGACCCCGGCTGGCATCCCGGGACCGACGCACGGCTGCTCGCGGCTTCGCTCTGGGCGTCCCTGCACGGCTTGGCCCAGCTGTGGCTGTGGGGCGGGCTGGCGGGAGCGAGCTTCGCGTCTTCGCCGGAGATGGCCCTCGCGGTGACACTCGACGCGTACCTGGGCTGAGCTGGACTTCCCACCCCGTTCGCCCCAGCCCCAGCGTCTCCGCGAGCTCTGCGAGCGGAGACTTCACCGCCGCGCGCCCTCTTTCACGGCCGCCAGGCCGTCCAGAATCGCGACGGCACCCCGGCCCCGTCCTCGAGAACCGCACTTACGCTGGAACCAGGGCCGGGGTGGCGGCGCGATTATGTGAGCGCGCTGGCCAATAAACACAGGCTTCTAGCCGCACCTTTGGACCCAACCACCGACCCGTGGTTGAGCCCTGAGACACGGTTAGAAGCCTGTGTCTTTTGGCCAGCGCGCTCACAAACTCGCGCCGCCAGGCCGCCCCGACTCCCAGCGTAAGTGCGGCTTTTGCTTGAAAGGGGGCGACCTACCGTCGCGAGTTGGGAGGGCCTGGCGGCCCTAAAAGAGGGCGCGCGGCGGTGAAGTCTCCCCTCGCAGGGCTCGGGGAGACGCTGTGGCTGGGGCGAACAGCTTTGGTCGGGTTTTGTTTTTGGTGTTGTGGCTGGGTTTGTGATGTGTGGTGTGGCTGGGTTTAGAGGTTGGTGGTGTGGCTGGGTTTGTGATGTGTGGTGTGGGCAGGTTTAGGGGTTGGTGGTGTGGCTGGGTCTTGGCGGCCCTTGCCCGGCCGCGACTCGGGTCGGACTGACCCTGAAGGCCACCTTCACGGCGTTTTACGCCGTGAAGGTGGCCTTCAGGGTCAGTTGTCTAGGGTGCGAAGGGGATGGTTATGGTGCTTTCGCCCAGTACTGCTGAGACTTTTGTGCCTGCTGGGTAGTGGAGGGTGTAGTCGCGGTCGGTTACCAGGAGTATTACGGCTATGCGGTGGCCGGCCTTTAGTTGGTATTGGCGGGGCTCTAGTTTCCAGTCGAATTTGTAGGTCTGGTTGGGGCTGATGGGCTCGGTTACGCTTGCGGAGTGTCGGTTTCGGACGTCGAGCCAGCCTCGGCTGATCACCGCGTAGTCGCTCGGCGCTGTTGTGTAGGCGTACCGGGGGCGGCAGCCTGAGTCCGTTCCCGCGGTGTCGCCGAAGCACCAGGTTTTGTCCGTTGGGCCGAAGCCGGTTATGCGGTCGTCCTTGCCGTAGTCCACCAGCAACGCGCTGAGGTAGGGGGATTTACCGTCGACCGATGCGCGGACGCTGATCTCGGGCGCGCCAGAGACTCGCACGTCACGCCGCAGCGGGTCCGAGACGTACAGGAGCCTGTTCGGGTCGGCTTTGTCCTGGGCCGCGACCAGGCTGTCCGTCGTGCGCGCCGGGTCGTCGATGAAGCTCTGACGACGGCCGAAGCCCGACGGCCACCCGCCGAGTGTGCCCGGCTGGGCCTGAGAACCGTTGGCGCCCAGGCGAAGTGTGACGTCGTGTGCGCCTGGCTCGGGCCAGTCGCGGTAGTCGGTCCACTTGCCCGGCGCGGTCTCGAAGTGCACCTTCGGCTGGCGCAGGACGTCGTTGTGGACGTTGTAGAGTTCGTGGTCGAACCACTTGTGCACGGCGTCGAGCCAGGACTGCTCGGCGACGTACAGCGGGTCGTCGTGACCGGCCTGGTGCAGCCACAGTTTGCGGGGAATGTTGTGGTCCCCCAACGCCGTCCACAGGTCGGAGAAGTTCTTCGGCTTGACGTTCCAGTCGTTGATCCCGGCGACCTGGAACACGCTGCCGTGGTAGTTGCCGAGGTCCTTGGCGAAGTTGCGTTCGTTCCAGAAGGCGTTGTAGTCGCCGGAAACCCGGTCCATCGCCTGTTCCATCTCATGGATGGGCGCGGCGCACTTCTCGGGATTCTTGCGGGTCAGCACGACTTTCGCGTGCAGGTCGGCGTCCTCGCCGACGTAGCCGCCCGGCGCGACGACGGCGCCGTTCGCGCGGTAGTAGCTGTACCAGCTGGCGATGCCCGAGATGGAGACGATCGTCTTGAGGCCGGGGACACCGGTGCTCGCGACGGCCACCGGCAGCGTGCCGTCGTAGCTCTTGCCCGCCATCGCGACGTTGCCGGTGGACCAGGAGGCCTTGATCTCCTTGCCGTCGGCGCCGAACGCCTTGGCCTTGCCCGTCAGCCATTCGACGACGGTCTTCATGCCGATCTTCTCGTCGGTGCCGATCGCCGTCGGGCAGCCCTCGGAGTCCCCGGTGCCGAGCGTGCTCGCGGACAGGACCGCGTAGCCCCGCGAAACGAAGTAGTTGTCGTAGTAGACGCGGCCGTAGCTGACCGGCGGCTGTGGCCCGGTGGGCGGGTCCCACGGCGTCAGCCGGGGCACGTCGGTGACCTCCGCCGGGTGGTACTCCGTGTCGAGCGTGCCGCCGAAGTACGGGCTCGGCTCGACGATGCTGGCGACCTTCAGCGAGCCGTCCGTCTCCTTCGGCCGGGTGACGTAGACGGACAGCCTGTCCTTCTTGCCGTCGCGATCGCTGTCCACCGGCGTCTCGACGAAGACCTGCTCGCGCACGGCCTTGGCGAAGTCGTAGACGGGTTTCGTCTCGCCGTCACGGATCACCACCGCCCGCGCCTGCTCGGCGACCGCCGACGCGGGCACCGCCATGCTGATCAGTGTCACGCCGGCCAGCCCCAAGGCTGCGAGCATCCGCAAACTCCGCATCAATCCTCCAGGTCTTGCCGAATCCTGGGTCCGACACTGGCCTGCCAGGACTTCACCCGCAACCGACTTAGGTCGTTCAAGCCCAACCGGTGGGAAGCTCGCGAATGCCGAATTCCCGGCGTAACGCCGTCTTCGCGGCATTCAGCCCGCCCATACCGTGCACCCCGCCACCCGGCGAAGTCGCAGCCGAGCAGAGATAAACACCGCTCAACGGCGTGCGGTAGGTGTTCCAGCGCGGGACGGGCCGCGCGAGGAGCTGCCGGAGGTCGGTGCTCCCCGTGCCGATGTCGCCGCCCACGTAGTTCGGGTTGTAGACCCCCAGCTCGGCCGCCGAGACGCTCCGGCTCGCCAGGATCGTGTCGGAGAAGCCCGGTGCGAACCGCTCGATCTGCCGCCGGACGAGTTCGGTGCGATCCCGCGGATCCCCGCTCGGGACGTGACAGTAGGCCCAGACAGGACGCTTGCCCGGCAGCCCGCGCGACAGGTCGGCGACCATCGGCTCGGACACCAGCACGAACCGGTCCAGCGGGTCCTTTCCGGCCACGATGGCGTTTTCGGCCGCGTTCACGGCCTGGTGCGGCCCGCCGAGATGCACCGTGCCCGCCCGTCCGACCTCGGACACCGCCCACGGGACGGGCTCGGAGACGAGGAAGTCGACCTTCGCCGCGCCCGTGCCGTACCGGTAGTTCTCCAGGCCGCGCCGATACCCCGTCGGCAGCAGGTCGGCCGCGACGTCGAGCAGCCCACGCGGCGCGAGGTCGAGGAGCACCGCGCGCGAGCGGGCGAGCCGACGCAGATCGGTGATCCGGCTGCCGGTGTGCACCCGGCCGCCATGCGCGACGAGATCCGCCACCAGCGCGTCGGCGATGCGCTGACTCCCGCCCCGCGGAATCGGCCAGCCCGTCGAGTGCGCGAGGTGCCCCAGCATCAGCGCGACGCCGCCGGAGGGCAGCGCGGGCTGCCGCGTCATCACGTGGGCGGCGATCCCGGCGAGCATCGCGGGCGCTTCCGGACTGTGGAAGAGGCGCCCCGCCAGCGCGGTGCCCACCGCGAGCAGCCGGGCGGGCAGCAGCGCGGCGGCCCGCGGGTCACGCGGGAGGTGCCGGAGATCGCCGAGCAGCAGGTCCGTGACCTCCCGGCTGCGCTCGACCAGCGGCCCCATCAGCCTGCGCCAGCGGTCGCCGTCGGGCCCGAGCCGCTCGCAGGTGCGGCCAAGCTCGGCGAAGGCCAGCCCGGCGCGGCCGCCGTCGAGCGGGTGGGCGTAGGAGATCTCGGGCAGGCAGAGCTCGACCCCGTGCGCGGCCAGTCCGAACCCGCGGAAGAACGCCGACGCGGCCGCCAGCGGGTGCACAGCGGAACAGACGTCGTGCACGACAGCGGAATCGAACAGCCGCGCCGACCGCAGCCCGCCCCCGAGCTCGTCGGCGGCCTCGTGCACCTCGACCGAAAGCCCGGCCCTCGCCATGAGCACGGCGGCGGCGAGGCCGTTGGGCCCGGACCCCACGATCGCGACGTCCGGCGCCGCGCTGGCGATCATCACCCCACCCTACCGCCAGGCGAACACCTGATCGATTATTGTCGGACCCCTCGCGTATGAAGGTGCTCACCAACCCGACCAGGAAGGGGGGCCATGCCCGATCAGGACACGACGCTCGAACGCGTCCGGAAACTCCTCGCCAAGGCTGAGGATCCGGCGGTCACCGAGGCCGAAGCCGAGCTGTACAACACCAAGGCAGCCGAGCTGATCGCCCGCTACGGCATCGATCGCGCGATGCTGGCGGCCTCCGGCGCCACGCCGGACGAGATCACCACGGTCAAGATCGACCTCACCAACCCGTACAGCAGGGACAAGGCCCACCTGCTGACGAACATCGCGCATCCGCTGCGCTGCCGGGCCTTGCTGCACCGCTACGGGCAGACGGTCGAAGCGGTGACGGTGTTCGGCTACCGCTCCGACCTCGACCGGGTCGAGCTGCTCTACACCAGCCTGCTGCTCCAGGCGACCACCCAGCTGACCAGGGTCCGCCCCGGGAACAGGGTGTTCCGCGGCGAGTCACTGGCGGCCTACCGGCGCACCTGGCTGCACGGTTTCTCCGGCGCGGTCTACGAGCGCCTGCGCCGCAGCGAGGACACGGCCGCCAGGACCCACACGACCCCCTCCGGCGGCCGCTCTGCCGCACTGGTGGTCCAGGACCGCACGGCGGTGGTGCAGAACGCGTGGGAAGAGCAGTTCGGCGACCTGCGCTCAGCGCCGCGGCGCAGGCTGACCGGCAGCGGCTACCTCGACGGCCACCTCGCGGGCGAAAAGGCGAACCTCAACACCACCGGCCTCACCGGCCGCCGCACGGCCCTGCCCGCCCGCTGAACAGAACTCGGGGTACCGCGAAAGCCGTTGAAAGGCACCGCGGTCGCCGGGTCGTCCCAGCTACGTCCACACTTCCAGTGCTACTTCTCAACGTAAGCGTTGCGATTTGTGAACTTGGCGACAAGGTCCGTAACCCACCCAATATCCTTGTTTTTGATGGGTGCGGGCGTAACCTTGAATTCGTCTTTTAGCATCCGGTGAGAAATCCGGACGATCTTGCCGACATGATCGGAGCCACTCGCCGGAGCCAAACTCCTCGCGTTCTCCTCATAGGCGGCAATTCTTAGCATCGCCTGAATCATCGAATCGTATTCGTCAAATTCACGACTGGCAGACAAGGCGATAAACGTCCCCGCCTGTATAAAATAACACTCCGATTTACGTTGCGCGAGAGTTTCGAGCACGCGTGCGTTCACCGATTCCACGGCCTCTTCGTGAAGCACGAGAGAGACCATCATTTTGTCCAACCAGCCCTCCGGCTCACCCTCTTCCGTGGGAAGCCGCTCACTGGAGGAGCTTAACATCACTTCCAAGCCGCCCTCGTTGATAATTGGCGGCCGCGCTTCGTCGATGGATTTGTTCTTCAGTTTGACCCTGATCTGGTACGCAGATTCTCGCTCCTTTTCGAGACCCTCAGAGATTCTCTCATACAGCCCGTGCAGGCCAATGCCAGCTAGCGCTTCCGGGAGTTCATCGTAGGAACCGCCGCCGGCAATCCTCTTAAACCCGCGATATCCCGCATCTTCACTATTTGGCCACGATGCCAGAATAAGGACGTTGGGCCTATAGTCTTCACCACGGCTGACGCTGGAGTCAGGCCCGGCGTCAGACTCATCCTCGGCCGGGGATTCCATTGACCGCACGCGATGGTGCGGATACACCTTGTTGATCTCGGCTTTGACCAGATTAAACTCAGCGGGATCATCGGTCGTCGAAAACACTCGGAAGATATCTCGAACGGCGCCATCGTTGTGCTCGCGGAAAATCTTTCCAACACCGTCGGTCGCGTCCATTCTTTCCAGCGACATCCCGGCAGAAAGCCCATGATCAGCGGTTCTGAGCAAGCGCAACTCGGGATCAAGCTCCGCGAGTCGCTTACATAGCACGACCTGACTGCCCGCCACGAAGTATCCGCAGGTATTACCAGCATTCCGAAGGACACTCTCGAGCAACTCGCCATTCCAAGACGCCACCAGTTCCTCGACAAGCCTGGCCTGGGCAAGGTACTTGCGCTGATCCTCAGCATAACTGCATTCCCATGCATAAAAGGAACCCACCACTTGGATCGGTGCCGCTTGGCGACCACCTTCAATGACCCGGAATAGCGCCCCACCCAGGCTCGATCCTGACTTGCGCCCGACCTCGTCGAGATCGACGGCACGCAGGGCATCGCAAAGGGCGGGCATATCATTGTACTCCGCCTGGAATCTGCGCCGGGAAGGAATAGAAATAGCAAGAACCACTGGTCCCAGAGCTTGCACAAGACCTGCCCTACCGTCCGGCTCCAACTGGTCATCGACGCGTACTCGATCTGCACTCTTTCCTTTTTCCTTCGTCAGCAATGCTTTAGTGCGACCCTTGACACATTCGACGGCGTCGCTCAAAACGTCTACCAATTCCGAAGAAGGTTCACTCTGTGCGCAATTGCCAACCGAGCCCAGGAGGCGGGCGACCTGATCACGAGTTCCCTGGTTATGCGGCCCGGCCCTATTGAAGTGTTTCACGGCGATGTTGTACTTTTTCACAGCGGCAGCCGTATTCTTTGAGACGAGACTCGCCAATTCTGCCAGGTACAGCACGGGGTACGGTGACTCTACGCCGACCAGGTCAGACTCGACAGCCGGCCGGGCTGGACGCGGAGCGACATCCGATTCTCCTTGATCGTCCGAAGCCTTCTCTTTATCGTCTACATGGAAGCCATCGACATTGCGATACCGCCTGGAAGCTTCTCCCCTTGTTGCAGGATCGCCCGCACGCCAAGCTTTCATGCCCTCGACCAGGTTATCCAAGGAATCATTCACATGCTGGCAAGCTATGGCAATATCAGATAGGAATTCTTCCTCTTGTTCCGATAATCCTCTGCCCGAAGATTTGAAGTCAACTATTTGCTGCCAATTGACTATTTCACGGCGAACCAGCTCGATCGATTGAGACGTACCGGCCGCGTCTTGCCTACCCGCCATTTCGTTCAGGCTGGAAGCACGCTGGTTGTACCTGGTCAGAAACCTGACGAACGGCACATTTCCCTGACTGCTCGATGAAGTCGCTAACAGGGGCAGAAACTGCGCCTTGATCGGCACTGATGAGGTGTCGAAGATGGTGATATACTTGCGGATGATGGGCTGTACGACGGGTCCCATGGCTTACCCTCCGGTGGACGATCTCGGTCACAGATCATTGCTGCCATCGTGCGCCTATGGTTTGTGGTCCAAAGAAGTCGATGCGCACACTATCGTGCAACCGAAGATGCCCAAGGGGGCAACGCACTACTCGTTGGACAAGGACCGCCCAGGAGCGCGGCTGGCTCACTGGTACCCGAGTCGCGTCTTTCGCCCGATCGAGCACAACACCAGTGGATCCAGCGAGGTGACCGGCTGGAGTGCGCCGCGCATTCGTGACCGGCGACAGTGTCATCTCGGCGGGTCGGCTGCGCGGGTGGCTCGGCCCATCGACAGTCGGTAGATCCTCGACTGGCCATGGGTAGCGGATCTCGTACCGTGGCGGTCGGTCGGACCACGCCGACAGTCGCGGCATGCGGCATCTCGAACCGATCGAGTCCGCGGGCCGGCAGAGCCACGGTCTGCCAGGGGTCACCAGATGAATCCGGCCAAGCATTCCCAGGCATGGTTGGCCGACGAGCAGCACGGAGTCGCCCGCGACCGTCCGGGCATCACGGCGGCCCGGCGGCAGGCCGTGGCGGTGCGGTGCCGTCGTCGACCCGGCTGGGAGCCGGAGCCTGGTCTTAGCTTGTTGTTTAACCTGTTTGGTTCGTTGCGTTTGTGGCTCTTGTGTCCGTTTTGGGGTTCTTTCCGACGTGGCATACGACAGCGCGGTGGGTGTTTCGTGAGCCTGGTGGGCGGCCTGGGC
>NZ_JAYMZS010000182.1:0-2025 GCF_035828755.1 Amycolatopsis sp. H20-H5
ATCAACAGCCCTCCAGAGGCCCTCTCACGATCCGGACGGTTCGCGTCACGGCCTTACGCTCACTGTCCGCACCTCGGACGTCTCAGGCAGTCAGCCCCAGAACCACCCATATTCAGCAGCCTCCTAGAGGTCCCTGAAGGCCACCATGACGGCGTTAAACGCCGTCATGGTGGCCTTCAGGGACCTGCGTCCTGGGGCCGAAGTCTCACAGTGTGGACACGCGCTGTCCACCACCTAAGATGTCCTTGTGCTCCGGATTCGCCGTGACCTCGTCGACGAGATCGTCGCCCATGCCCGTCGTGACCATCCCGACGAGGCGTGCGGGATGATCGCAGGTCCGGAAGGGTCCGACCGCCCCGAGCGGTACCTCCCGATGATCAACGCCGCCCGGTCGCCGACGTTCTACCAGCTCGATTCGATGGAGCAGATCAAGCTGCACCGCGAGATGGAGGCGAACGGCGAGGTGCCGGTCGTCGTCTATCACTCGCACACCGCGACCGAGGCGTACCCGTCGCGCACCGACGTGTCCATCGCGGGCGAGCCCGAGGCCCATTACGTGCTGGTCTCGACGAGGGACCCCGATACACACGAGTTCCGCTCGTACCGGATCGTGGACGAGGTCGTCACCGAAGAACCGGTCGAGATCATCGACTGACCCCGCGGGCCCGCCGGAATAAAGCGGGCCCTCCCGAACGTCTGCGGGTAAGAACCCACCGGAGGAGAACCATGGCCGTCAACGTCAGCATCCCGACCATCCTGCGTACGCACACCGACGGCGAGAAGTCCGTCGAGGCGACCGGCAAGACCGTGCTCGAGGTGATCGACGACATCGAGTCGCGCCACGGCGGCCTCAAGGCCCGCCTGGTCAAGGAAGAGAAGCTGCACCGCTTCATCAACGTCTACGTCAACGACGAGGACGTCCGGTTCGCCGGTGGGCTCGAGGCCGAGGTCAAGGACGGCGACACGCTGACCATCCTGCCCGCGGTCGCCGGCGGCGCGCGCTAGAGATGGCTCGTTACGAGTCGCTGCTCGACACACTCGGCGGCACCCCGCTTGTCGGGCTGCCGCGGCTGTCGCCGAGCCAGGACGTCCGGCTGTGGGCGAAGCTGGAGGACCGCAATCCGACCGGTTCGATCAAGGACCGCCCCGCGCTGGCCATGATCGAGGCCGCCGAGCGGGAGGGCAGGCTGCGCCGGGGTTCGACGATCCTGGAGCCGACCTCGGGCAACACCGGGATCTCGCTGGCCATGGCCGCCAAGCTCAAGGGCTACGGGCTGGTCTGCGTGATGCCCGAGAACACCTCCATCGAGCGCAAGCAGCTGCTGCAGGCCTACGGCGCGCGGATCGTGTTCTCCCCGGCCGCGGGTGGCTCGAACGAGGCCGTGCGCCGCGCGAAAGAGTTGTCCAAGGACAACCCCGAATGGGTGATGTTGTACCAGTACGGCAACCCGGCCAACGCGGACGCGCACTACCGCGGCACCGGCCCCGAGCTGCTCAAGGACCTGCCGACGCTGACCCACTTCGTCGGCGGCCTCGGCACGACCGGCACGCTCGTCGGCTGCGGCCGCTACCTCCACGAGGCCAAGCCGGACGTGCAGATCATCGCGGCCGAGCCCCGCTACGGCGAGCTGGTCTACGGCCTGCGCAACCTCGACGAGGGGTTCGTCCCCGAGCTGTACGACCCCAGCGTGCTCAACAGCCGCTTCTCAGTCGGCGCGTACGACGCGCTACGCCGCACCCGCGAGCTCCTGGAGCTCGAAGGCATCTTCGCGGGCATCTCGACCGGCGCGGTGCTACACGCGGCGCTCGCCGTCGCGGAGAAGGCCGCCGCGAAGGGCGAGAAGGCGGACGTCGCCTTCGTCGTCGCGGACGCCGGGTGGAAGTACCTCTCCACCGGGGCTTACTCGGGCTCGCTCGACGAGGCCGCGGAGCGGCTCGATGGGCAGCTCTGGGCGTAGGCCTCACCTCTCCGGCGTTCATGGCGTTTGGGAGATGGGGCCTTGAGTGTCATGAAAGGGTCGTTCA
>NZ_JAYMZS010000182.1:2066-13151 GCF_035828755.1 Amycolatopsis sp. H20-H5
CCCTCCCGAACGTCTGCGGGTAAGAACCCACCGGAGGAGAACCATGGCCGTCAACGTCAGCATCCCGACCATCCTGCGTACGCACACCGACGGCGAGAAGTCCGTCGAGGCGATGCAGGCCGAAGGGCGCTGGGACGACGCCGGACGTGAGTTGAACCGCGCCGCGAAGGCGCTTGAAGCAGCGGGCGCCGAGCTCGTCGTGCTGTGTACCAACACCATGCACAAGGTTGCCGATCTGCTCGTCGACGGGCTCGGGATCCCGCTGCTGCACCTCGCGGACGCGACCGCCGTCGCGATCACGCGCGCCGGGATCGAGCGGGTGGGGCTGCTGGGGACGGCGTTCACCATGGGGCAGCCGTTCTATCGTGAGCGGCTCGCCGCGCATGGGCTGGACGTGCTCGTGCCGGAACCCGCGGACCGCGAAACCGTGCACCGGATCATTTACGACGAGCTCGTGCTCGGCGTGGTCACCGACGAGTCGCGTGACGCCTACCGCGGGGTGATCCGGCGGCTCGCCGCCGCGGGCGCCGCGGGCGTCGTCTACGGCTGCACCGAGATCGAGCTGCTGGTCGGGCCAGGGGACAGCCCGGTGCCGACCTTCCCGACCACGCGCCTGCACGCCGAGGCCGCCGTCGACTACGCGCTGGGCCTCACGGAGCTTCCCTTCGCCAGGTGAGCTTCGTGCTGGGCGGCTGCCTGGCGGAACAGCCGTTCGCGTTCGGCCGGGGTGAACTCCGTCAGCGGGATGCCGAACACGTCCCGGATGGCGGCCTCCCAGTCCGCGGGCCGTTCCAGCACGGTCTTCGCGCCCGGTGTGCGGCCGAGCGTCAGCGCGCGCAGGGTGTCGACGCCGTCGGCGTCCCGGCGCTGCAGCACCGACACCCGGACGAAGCCCGAACGGGGTGACGTCGAAAGCTCATGGTGCTTCGTGGTGAAGTCCGGGATCGCCGCCGTGCCGGGCCTGAAGTCCATCCGGACGAAGCTCCCGGTCGTGTCGTGGTCGAACCGCCAGCCGCCCGGCTCGACCTCGGACGGCCCGAGCCGATAGGTGAACGGCCCCTGCTCGTAGGTGCCCTCGCGCAGCGGCAGCGGCAGGTGGATCCCGTCGCCGAGGCCGACGTCCACCAGCCAGCCGGGCCCGTCGTCGCCGGGCACGCCCGAGACCGTCAGCGCGAGGTGGCCGAGGTCGGCTCCCGGTGTGTCGCCCGCGTTGGCCTGCACGCCGCCGTGGTGGCGCGTGACCTGGTAGCCGAGCTCGGCGAGCAGCGCCGAAAACGCGCCGTTGAGGTGGAAGCAGTACCCGCCACGGCCGCGCAGGATCCGCGCGAGCGAGTCCGCGGGCTCCAGCGTGGTCACCCGGCCGAGCTGGACCTCCAGTGCCTCGTACGGCACGCGCTCGACGTGCGCGGCGTGCAGCCGGTGCAGCGCCGTGACGCCGGTTGGCTCGCGATCCAGCCCGAGCCTGGCCAGGTAAGCGTGTACATCGATCCGCATGACCGCAGACTAGCGACGGGCACCGGCAGAACCTCAGGGTTTTTCACCGAGGGCGGGTGCCGCCAGGAGTCGTAGCCTGGAGGACGTGAGCATCCTGCCGGCACAACCAGCCCCGGACACCGACCCGGCCAAGCGAGTCCTGCCGCCGAACCCCAAGGCGGCGGCGATCGTCGCGCTGGGCTTCACGCTGCTGCTCTACCTGGTCGAGCTCGCCGACGTCCTCATCCCCGGCGACCTGGACCAGGGCGGAATCCACTCCCGCGAGCTTTCCGGGCTCGACGGGGTGCTCTGGGCGCCGCTGCTGCACTCAGGCTGGTCGCACCTGTTCTCCAACACCGTGCCCGTGCTGGTGTTCGCCTTCCTCGCGATGGCGGCCGGGATCGGCCGCTGGGTGGTGGTGACCGCGATCATCTGGGTGGTCAGCGGGCTGGGCGTCTGGCTGGTCGGGCCGTCGAACGCGGTGACCGTCGGCGCGTCCGGACTGGCTTTCGGCTGGCTGGCGTTCCTGCTGGTCAGGGGTATCTTCAACCGCAGTGTCGCGCAGATCGCGGTGGCCGTGGTGCTGCTGGCGGTGTGGAGCGGGATGCTCTGGGGCCTGCTGCCGGGCAACACCGGGATCTCCTGGCAGGGGCACCTGTTCGGGGCGTTGTCGGGGGTGCTGGCCGCCTGGGTCGTGGCCCGGAGTGACAAGTCCCGCTCGGGCAAGGCTGTGTAGTCGGGCAAGGCTGTGTAGTCGGGTCCGGGTAACCTCGCGGTGTGAGCAGCCCGTCCGCAGAAGCCCCGATCGGTGTGTTCGATTCAGGTGTCGGCGGGTTGACCGTCGCCAGGGCGATCCTCGAGCAACTGCCCGGTGAGCAGCTGCGTTACGTCGGGGACACCGCGCACAACCCGTACGGCCCGCTGCCCATCGCCACCGCGCGCCAGTACGCGCTGGCGGAGCTGGACCATCTCGTGGAAACCGGGGTCAAGGCCCTGGTCATCGCCTGCAATACGGCGTCGGCCGCCTGCCTGCGCGACGCGCGCGAGCGCTACGACGTCCCGGTGATCGAGGTCGTGCTGCCCGCCGTGCGCCGGGCCGTGGTGGCCACGCACACCGGCCGCATCGGCGTGATCGGCACCGAGGGCACCGTGCGGTCCCGCGCCTACGACGACGCGTTCGCCGCCGCGCGGGACGTCCAGATCACCAGTGTCGCCTGCCATCGTTTCGTGGACTTCGTCGAGCGCGGGATCACCTCGGGCCGACAGGTGCTCGGCCTCGCCGAGGGCTACCTCCAGCCGCTGCTGGACGCCCAGGTCGACACGCTGGTCCTCGGCTGCACGCACTACCCCCTGCTCAGCGGCGTGCTGCAGATCGTGATGGGCCAGGAGGTGACGCTCGTTTCGAGCGCGGACGAGACCGCGAAGGACGTTTTCCGGGTGCTCACCGAGCGCGATCTGCTCGCCGAACGGGACACTCCGCCGCGTCACGAGTTCCTCGCGACCGGTTCACCCGAGTCCTTCACGAGGCTCGCGCAGCGCTTCATGGGCTTCGCGCCGGGTGTGCTGTCTCCCACCAGCGCCTAAGAAGGCCCTCCGACGCATAAGGTGTCGACGTGCGACTGACCATCCTCGGTTGCTCGGGCAGTATCCCCGGGCCCAATTCCGCCGCGTCCGGTTACCTGCTCGAGGCCGAGGGCTTCGTGCTCGGTCTCGAACTCGGCAACGGCACCCTGGCCCAGCTCCAGACCGTGCGCGACCCGTTCGACCTCGACGCGCTGGTGCTGTCGCACCTGCATCCCGACCACTGCGCCGACGTCAGCGCGCTGACGGTCCTGCGCCGCTACCATCCCGAGCCGCCGTACCCGGCGCGCCCGCGGCTGCTGCCGGTGCACGCACCGGCGGACGCGCCGACGCGACTGGCGAACGCCTACGCGCCGAACGAGGCCGAGCGTGCGACGACCGATCTGTCGGACGTCTACGCCTTCCACCCGCTCGGCGCCGAGCCGGTCGGGATCGGGCCGTTCGAGGTCGTCGCCGTCCCGGTCGACCATCCGACCCCGGCTTTCGGGGTCCGGGTGAGTCACGGCGGCCGCACGCTGGCCTACACCGGCGACACCGGGCCCTGCGACGTGCTCCCCGAGCTCGCCAGGGACGTCGACGTGCTGCTTTCGGAGGCGTCGTGGACCGACTCGCCGGATCGCCCGAAAGGTGTCCACCTTTCGGGGAAGCAGGCGGGTGAGCTGGCTCGTGACGCCGGCGTGCGCCGGTTGCTGCTGACCCACATCGCGCCCTGGACCGACCGGGACGCCGTCCTCGCGGAGGCGCTCGCCGTCTTCCCCGGGAGCGGACTCGTCGAGCAGGGCGGCGTGTACGAGATCTGACTGCTTCTCCTTGCGCAGCACCAGCCAGCCGAGCAGGCCGAGCGGCAGGATCAGCCAGCAGGACAGCAGCCGGTAGCTCAGCACGGCGGCGGCCGCGGCCGGTTCGGCGGCGCCCGCCGAGACGAGCCCGGTCAGCAGGCCGACCTCGATCACGCCGATGCCGCCGGGGGTGAGCGGGATCTGGCGGAGGATCTGCACGGTCAGGTAGACGCCCGCGATCGGCACGATCCCGAGGGTGAGGCCGAACGCGCGGGCCGAGGCGTAGAGGCAGAGCAGGTCGGTCAGCCAGTTGACGACGGCCGCGCCGAGCGCTAGCGCCCAGTGCCGCGGCGCGACGTCCCGCGCGGTCGCGAGTGCGTCGAGCACCGGCGCGAGCCTGCCCTTGTGCGCTCGCGGCTCGTGCTGCTCCTGGTGGGTGAGCCGGTTGGCGAGCCAGCCCAGCACGCCCAGCGCGACGACGGCTCCGGCGCTGACGAGGATCGGGTGTGCCTGCCAGACCACGGTGAGCGCGCCTGTCATGTAGAGCAGCGCGAGCCCGGCGAAGGAGAGCAGGCCGGAGAGCACCATGACGGCTGTCGCGGAGGTGCGGGTGGCGCCGCCCGCGCGGAACTGGCGGAAGGCGTAACCCGCGGAGACGGCCGAGCCCGCGGGGAGGCTGATCGAGATCGCGGAGCGGCTGTAGGACAGCGCGAGTGCACGGTGGCGGGGCATGCTGACGCCGAAGGCGAACAGCAGGCGGCGCTGCTGGCGGGCGAAGGTGGACATCGAGGCGAACTCGGCGAGTCCGGCGATCAGCAGCCAGCGGGTGTCCGCGGTGTGCAGCGCGTCGAGGATCTGGCCCGGCGCGGGCAGCTTGTCGCGCAGGGTGACGAGCATGACCGCGATCACGGCCACCGTTCCCAGGACCTTGGCGGCCCTGCGCTTACTGGGAGTCATGCTCTCACCCATTTTCATCTCACGATGAATTATCCGCCGACGCCTCCGCATGGTCAACGTGGGCTGAGTTACGTCCTCGAAAGGCGAAGGTCCCTGAAGGCCACCATGACGGCGTAAAACGCCGTCATGGTGGCCTTCAGGGGCAGTCAGCGGGTTTCGGCGAGGTAGTCGTCGAGGAGGGCTTTGCCGTAGGCGGCGAGGATGGCCGCGCCGCGGACCGCTCCGGCCGGGAGGTCGAACTCGGCGAGGCTGTAGGCGAGTTCGGCGCCGTGGCGGCTCGGGGTCGGGTTCGCGACGTCGGTGAACCAGTCGAGGAACGTCAGCTGACGCTGCGGGCCGGGCCCGGGGCCCGGCGAGAACGGGTCGAGGAGCGCCGAGCGGTTGCGCAGGGTGAAACGGTAGAACTCCGAGAACTCGAAGAACCGCTTCTCCACCGCGGTCGCGGGAACGCCGTGGACCTGCTCGGCGAGCACCACCCCGTGGTCGGTGGACGCCTGCTCGGCCTGGCTCCACGCGAGGTCGTGCGCGGAACGCGCCCGCAGCTGGCCCGCCGCGAGCCGCGTCAGGTAGCTGGCCCACAGCGCCGACCCCGGGTTGCCGAAGGTGTCCGTGCCCCGGCCGGACGCGAGTGCGACGCCGCGCTCCATCCCCTCCAGGATCCCGGCGTCCACATAGGACACCCAGGTGCCAGTGCCGCCCATCGACCGGTCCTCGAAGAACGCGATGATGCCCTCGATGTTGCCCCATCGGCCGGTGTAGCCGGGGATCACCGCCGCGGCGGGCCCGGTGGTCAGCGCGTGCACGAAGTCCAGCCGTTCCGCCATGGTGAGCTGGTTGAGCTCCTCGGCCGGGCAGTCGAGACTCGCCGCGCAGGCGGCCGCCCCACGCGGGGGCGCGGCTTGCGCGGGCGTCGCGACGAGGCAGAGAACCGTGGCCAGGGCCAGCAGGACGGACAGTGTGCGTTTCATGTTCTTCTCCCCAGAAGTGTGAACGTCTTCAGGACAGTACTGATCTGACAGGGTGTCAACAAGGACCGCGGGACGACGCCCGCCGGTGTCGTTCTAGAGTGCAGGCGTGGCGAGAAAAGATGGCAGGACCGACGACCAGCTCCGCGACGTGAAGATCACCCGGGGATTCCAGAAGTGGCCGGCAGGCTCGGTGATGATCGAGGTCGGCAACACGCGCGTGCTGTGTGCGGCCAGCGTCACCGAGGGCGTGCCGCGCTGGCGCGCCGGTTCCGGGCTCGGCTGGGTCACCGCCGAGTACGCGATGCTGCCGTCCGCGACCAACACCCGTAGCGACCGCGAGTCCGTCAAGGGCCGCATCGGTGGCCGCACGCACGAGATCTCCCGCCTGATCGGCCGCTCGCTGCGCGCGTGCATCGACCTGGCCGCGCTCGGCGAGAACACCATCGTCATCGACTGCGACGTCATCCAGGCCGACGGCGGCACCCGCACGGCCGCGGTGACCGGTGGCTACGTCGCCCTCGCGGACGCCATCACCTGGCTCGGCGCGGCGAACCGCCTGGCCGACCCGCAGCCGCTGTCGACCTCGGTCGCCGCGGTGAGCGTCGGCGTCGTCGACGGCCGGGTCCGGCTCGACCTGCCCTACGAGGAGGACTCGCGGGCCGAGGTCGACATGAACGTGGTCGCCACCGACGCGGGCACCCTGATCGAGGTGCAGGGCACCGGCGAGGGCGCCACCTTCGCCCGGTCCACTTTGGACACGATGCTGGACATGGCGCAGGCCGGCTGCACCGAGCTCACCCGCCTGCAGAACGAGGCGCTGGCGCTGCCGTACCCCGGCGAGCTCCCGGAGCCGCAGGCGAACAAGAAGTCGAAGGGCGCGAAGTGACCAAGCTGCTCCTCGCGACCAGGAACGCGAAGAAGCTCGGCGAGCTGCGGCGCATCCTGGTCGCCGAGGGCATCGAAGGCGTCGAGGTGCTCGGCCTCGCCGACGTCGCGGAATTCCCGGAGGCGCCCGAAACGGCCCCGGACTTCGAGGGCAACGCGCTGGCCAAGGCCCGTGACGCCGCGGCGGCCACCGGCCTGGTCTCGGTGGCCGACGACTCCGGCATCGCGGTCGACGCGCTCAACGGCATGCCCGGCATCCTGTCGGCGCGCTGGTCGGGCACGCACGGCAACGACGACGCGAACCTCGAGCTCGTGCTCGCCCAGCTGACCGACACCCCGGACGAGCGGCGCGGCGCGGCCTTCGTGTGCGCCGCCGCGCTCGTCGTTCCTGGCGGCCAGGAGACCGTGGTGCGCGGCGAATGGCGTGGCACGCTGGAGCGGGCCCGCCGGGGCACGAACGGCTTCGGCTACGACCCGATCTTCGTGCCGGAGAACGAAGCCCGCACCTCCGCGGAGATGGACCCGGCGGAGAAGGACCAGTTCTCCCACCGCGGCCGCGCCCTGCGGGCCCTGCTCCCCGAGCTCCGCAAGCTCGCTCAGTAAGGCTGAGATTGTCAGGGAAATGTGAGGAACCGGTAGTGCTCCGGTGCTCGACCCGCTCCTGACCGCCGCGCGGACCTAGTCTCGTTCTCATGTGCGCACACATCGTCCTGGCCGAGGACGATCCGAAGCAGGCGGAACTCGTCCGCCGCTACCTGGAACGCGAGGGGCATTCGGTCGTCGTCGTGTCCGACGGCCGGGCCGCGCTCGACGAGGTCCGCCGGGTGCCGCCGGACCTGCTGGTGCTCGACGTCATGCTGCCCGTGCTGGACGGCCTTGCCGTGTGCCGGACGCTGCGCCAGGAATCCGGCCTGCCGGTGCTGATGCTCACCGCACGGTCCACAGAGGACGATCTGCTGCTCGGGCTCGACCTCGGCGCCGACGACTACGTGACGAAACCGTTCAGCCCGCGTGAACTCATGGCACGGGTGCGGACGCTGCTTCGCCGCAGCAGCAGGCCCGCGGTCCCCACGCCCGGCGCGGCGTTGCGGGTCGGCCCGCTGACCGTCGACCCGCTCCGGCACGAGGTCCGCCGCCACGGCGACCCGGTCGAGTGCACGCCCGCGGAGTTCCGGCTACTGGAAGTGATGGCCGGGCACCCCGATCAGGTGTTCAGCCGGGGGCAGCTGCTGGAGCAGCTGCACGGCTTCGACCGGTTCATCACCACCCGCGCCATCGACGTCCACGTGATGAACCTGCGCAAGAAGATCGAGGCCCAGCCACGCAAACCCGCCCAGCTGGTCACCGTGTACGGCATCGGCTACAAGCTCACCGCCGGTGGTGACGCTCCGTAGCCTGCTCGTGATCGGAAGATCTACAACTCAGAAGACGAGGTTGAGGTCTTTGATCAGCTTCGCGACGTGGCCGGTCGCGCGGACGTTGTACTGCGCCGCCGAGATCTTGCCCTCGGGGTCGACGACGAACGTCGAGCGGATGACGCCCTGGTACACCTTGCCGTAGTTCTTCTTCTCGCCGAACGCGCTGTACGCGGTGAGCACGGTCTTGTCCTCGTCGGACAGCAGCGGGAACGTCAGCTGCTCCTTCTCGGCGAACTTGGCCAGCTTCGCGGGCTTGTCCGGCGAGATGCCGAGGATCTGGTAACCGGCGCCGTTGAGGTCCGCGAGGTTGTCGCGGAAGTCGCACGCCTGCTTGGTGCACCCTGGGGTGCTCGCCGCCGGGTAGAAGTACACGACGACCGACTGACCGCGGAAGTCGCTCAAGGAGACGTTCTTGCCCTCGCTGTCGGGGAGGGTGAACTCCGGCGCGTCGTCGCCGGGGGAAAGCTGCTGCTCGGTCATGGCCAGAGACTAGCGCCGGTCGGTTACGCGGGCCCGCAATAGGTCGCCGCGACCGGGTCGGACGGCGTGGGCCGCAGCTGGACCCGCAGCGCGACCTGCTCGCTGGGCACCGCGAACGCCAGGGTCACGTGCACGGAACGGGCCGGGGCCACGTCTTTGCCCGCGTCGAAGATGCCGTTGAACCCCTGTGTCGCGTCGACGACCTGCTTCGCGGGCACCCCGGCCACGGTTGCCGTCACCGACAGCCCGGACAGGTGGTACGCGTCAGCCCCGGTGTTCTCGATCGTGATGTCGAACGCGGCCGCGCGCGGGCTGCGGGGGTACGCGCCGGCACTCGGCTGGAACGACTTGGGGGTCGAGACGGTGATCGTCACGCCGCTGGCGAACCGGTGCTCGCCGCCGAACTTCAGCTCGTTGCCCGCCGGGGTGGCCGAGCCCTGCGAGCCGCCCGCGCTCAGCACGGCGACCCCGTTCTCCGGGGCCTGGACCCCGCAGCCCACCGCCAGGAACAGCACGCAGGCGGCCAGTACGAGCTTCGGGGTGCGCGGGGGCGCCATTGCGGTTACTCCAGTCGGCGTTGCGGGTCAGCCGTTCGGCGTAGGTGATGATCCGAACCTGCTCCACTGTGACTGGCTTCCCCCGCGTGGACGAGCGGCATGACCGGGTTGAAGCGGAGCTGGTGTCCACCCGTGGCCGATCCGTGATCGGAACGACACTCATGGTGACAGTCGTCACTGATGTGCCTCTTAAACGGCGAGGGCGAAGAAGAGAATGAAGACAGCCAGGGTGACCACCCAGGCGACGATGAGCCAGCCGAAGTCACGGAACGGATCGATCGTGCGGTTCTCTTCGCCGGGCACGTAGACGCCGCGTTCCTCGAACCAGTCAGCACACTGGATGATCCAGCGGACGGGATTCTTGGACGCCATGGCTCACCTCCCGGTGCGGGGCGGACGTCGCCCCAGTATGAACGACGACACGCGTGCCCGGCACGAGGGCTTGGACCTGCCTGTTCGGCTTCCCGATCGGGAGGCCCGCGGCGGCTCGATCGGTGCGCGCTCGGTCGTTCCGAGGCCCTGCCCGGCCCGCCAAGCTGGTCTCCTCGAACGAGGAGGGACCCCGATGGCCACCTGGTGGATCGACTACAGCGCCAAAAGGCTCTCCGCCGCGATCATCACGGGCACGGCCGTCGGGCCGCAGGGTGAACGCCCGTCCGGCGTGATCCGGTACCTCGACGCGCCGGAGCACCTCCAGGCGAAACACACGAACAAGGCGGAGTACGACGACCTCGTCCGCGGCGGCCTCGCGATGGAGGCGGCGTACTTCGAGATCGGCAAGAACGACCCACTCGGCGGTTTCGCCGCCGGACAGGCCAACGCCGGCCGCGCGCTGACCGGCGCCAACTGGCTCGGCTTCGGCGGCGTGATCCTGTTCTGCGCCGACCGCTGGTTCGACCAGGCCGGGTTGCCGCGGATCACGCCCCAGGTGTGGCAGGCGTACCTCGACGGCGCGGTGAGCGTCCTCGGCCGCGGCCGGACCGGGGCCTACGGGTTCTCCGACGCGATGGACGCCGCGGTGGGGCACGTCGACTACTTCGTCCAGTGTGGCGCCCGCTCGGTGGTCCGCGCTTTCGTGCACGGCTGGCAGGACAACAACACGCAGCCGACGGTGGGCGGCATCAGCACCGACCGCGTCCTCATTTTCAAGCACTTCACCGGCGGCGCTTCGGGCGCTGACGGCCCGACTCCCAGGAAGGTCACCGAACTCATGGAGCGCAGGACCATCGACGCCAGCCCCGACACCACCGTGGTGCGGCTGCTGCTGTCCGGGAGCGAGACCGCGGCGATCATCGTCCGGCCCAGGATCGACGGGAGCGGCAGCGCGCCCAACCCGGTGTGGCTGGGCAACATCTTCGCCTGGGGCTCGGACAAGTCTGGGATCGGTCACAACCCGATGGACGGCCACGGCAAGGAGTTCATCAAGCTCACCAGCCACCACCGGCACGAGCTGCCCGGCGCGGTGTGGGCGGACCTGGAGTACAGCTCCGCGGACCCGTTCGAGATCGACCTCGTCGGCTGACCTGTGCTCAGGGCGTGGTGCTCGTCGCCGGATTCGCGGCGCCCGTGCTGGCGGGCGTCTCCGGGGTGGTCGAGCTCGGCGTGGTCGCCGGAGGTGTTGTGGCAGGCGGCGTTGTGGCAGGCGGTGTCGTCGCGGGCGGTGTCGTGACTGGCGGTGTCGTGACCGGGGGTGTGGTGCTGATCGGGGGCGTCGTGCTCGGCGGCAGGGTGGTCGTCGGTGTGGTGCTCGTCGGCGTGCCTGCCGGGACGCCGGGGGTGGGCACGACGGGCGGCGGCAGTTCGGTGACCGGCGGGACCGGGACCTGTCCTGGCGCGTCCGCGGCGTCGGGTGTGCCGGGCGGTGCGCCGATGGGGATGGTGCTGTCGGGGAGGGTGTTGACGCCGTTTCGGTAGGCGTTGGCCCAGTTGATGACGGTGTCTACGTAGGTTTGTGAGTGGTTGTAGCGGTAGATGGCGGTGCGTTGGT
>NZ_JAYMZS010000183.1:0-13016 GCF_035828755.1 Amycolatopsis sp. H20-H5
CCTTCTTGACTGTCCCTGAAGGCCACCATGACGGCGTTAGACGCCGGCATGGTGGCCTTCAGGGGCAATCGACAGGGGTGGGTCAGATGGTGATTTCGGCGAGGTTCACGTCGCCGAACGGGGTCGCGGTGACGTTGTGCGCGCGGTCGGTCCAGACCGCGTGGCCGTGGCCGGACCACAGCGGCGCGACGGGGAGGTCGCGCAGGAGCTGGTTTTCCGCCAGGCGGTACAGGCGGCCGCTCGCGTCGGCGTTCGCGGCGGTGTCGGCGGAGTCGAGGAGCTGGGTGAAACCGTCGGCCGTGTAGCCGGTCGCCTTGGCCAGCGCGGCGAGCAACTCGTGCGGGCTCGGGGAAGCCAGTGGCACGGTCAGCGTGTACGGCCCGTCGGTCGGCGCGGTGCCTTGGCGGGGCTTCGCCGTGACGTCCACGCCGAGCGCGGTGTGCAGCTGCTCGGCCAGTGGCTTCGCCCAGGTTTCGGCCTCCGGTCCGAAGTAGACGGTCGTCGCGCCGCTGAACGTCGCCTGGGTCAGCAGGGCCTTCGCCGCCGGGCCGTCGAACGAGCACGGGCGGCAGGTCCCGCTGCGCTCGCCGGGCGCGTCGGCCGGCGGGAGCAGTGCGCGGGCGGGGTCGATCTGGTGCGCCAGCGGACCCGCCTCCAGCGCGGCCCTGTCCACTCCGAGCGCGAAGCCGTGCCGCACGGTCGAGTCCTGGAAACGCTTGTCCTGCAAGGGGAATGCCAGATAAGTGACGTCCGGGAGCGGCCACGTCACGTGCCGGTCGGCGAACTCGGTGTGCATCGCGTCGTGCCGGTCGCCCGGCACCTCGGTCGCCAGGTCGAGCTTCCCGGCCTTGACCTCGTCGTACTGCGCGGCCGGGTCGCCGACCTTCAGGTCGATCTCTCGCGCCTTGCCGGGTGCGTCCGCGACCCGGATCAGCTTGCCGCCGCCGCCGGGCTGCCACGGGCCGTCCAGTTTGAACGGCCCGTTGCCGACTGGGCTCTTCGCGAACCCCGCCCAATCGTGCGAGGCGAGCACGGACGCGGGGAGCGGGACCAGGGACGGCGACGCCAGCATCGCCAGCGCCTGGCCCGACGGGTGTTCCAGGGTGAGCGTGACCGTCGCCGGACCGGGCGCCGCGATCTCCTTGACTCCCAGGGTGTTCCGCAGGAGATCCGACGCCGTCCAGTGCTCCCTGGTCACCGCGTTCCAAGTGTCCAGATAGGACTGAGAGGTCACCGGGGTGCCGTCGTGGAACTTCCCGCCCGCGCGCAGTTTCACCGTCCAGTGCACCTGGTCGGTGCTGGTGATCGACTCGGCCGCGCGCGGCGTGAGCTTGCCGGTGGTGGCGTCGTAGTCGGCGAGCGGCGTCCACAGCGCGCCCGTGACGAGTCTGCCCGCCTGGTCATGCACGTCGGCGGGCAGCAGCGTCGCCGGTTCGCGGAGCGCGGCCGTCAGCACGCCGGGCCGGGTGGGGGCGGCGGAGTCCGAGCAGCCGGACACCACGAGCAGGCCGAGGACGCCGAGGACGGGGAGGGCGGATACACGCAGGCGCATGGAGATGTCCTACCAGGTGAGCCATCGACCAAAGTCGGTTGTGTCCGGTTAATCGCTGCCTCTAGTGTGTAAGTGATCATTCTGGGAGGTTTGTGTGCGTAGTCGACTGCTCCGATCTTGCCTGGTCGCCACCACTGTGGCCATCACCCTCATCGCCACCGGGCTGCCCGCCGCGGCGTGCGGCGAAGACGACAAACCGGCCGCACCGGCCGCGCGCACGAAGGGCGCGCCGGGGGCGGTGAAGAACGTCGAGGCCGTCGGCAACGTGCCCGGCGCGGCCGGCGCCATCTCGATCGCGTTCCTGCAATACGGCCGCCGTGACGTCATGGTCGTCTCCGGTGAGTTCGGGATGAAGTCCTATGACCTGGCCAATCCCGCCGCGCCGAAGTTGATCGGCGAGCTCAGCCTGCCCGGCCTGTGGGAGACCGAGGACACCGAGGTCGACGCCGGTCGCAAGCTCGTGTTCCTCTCCCGCGACCCGCGCGCGTTCGCCGGGAACACCCACACGGGCGAGTCCGGCATCTACGTCGTCGACGTCTCGCGGCCGGACAAGCCGACGATCCTGAACTACGTGAAGGTGCCTGCGGGCCACACCACCAGTTGTGTGGACAACTGCCGCTACTTGTGGACGGGCGGCCCGGCGAAGGCCGACAACCAGCCCGCGGACTGGGGCGGCCGCCCCATCTGGGTGACCGACGTCCGCGACCCGCGTCACCCGAAGGTGTTCCCGAACCCGATCGAGCTGGCGCGCAACGACGGCAAGACCGACTACGTCCACGACGTCCAGGTCGACGACAACGGTGTCGCCTGGGTGTCCGGCCGCGGCGGTGTGCGCGGTTACTGGACCAACGGCATCCACCGCGACCCGGTGCAGGGCAAGATCCGCCGCGCGACCGCGCTGGACCCGGTGCCCTATGCCGGTGGCGGCGTAGACGAGACGGCCGCGCCGTCGAAGTTCATGCACAACAGCTTCCACCCGACGGGCCGCCGCGCGGCCGACGGCGCCGATCTGGCGAACTGGCGCGCGGGCGACCTCGTGTACGCCACCGAGGAGAGCTTCCTCGACGGCTGCGCGGGCGACGGCGTGCTGACGATCTCATCGCTGCAGGGCTCGTACAACGGCGAAGGCTGGCGCTCGACACCGGAGAAGCCGTTCCGGATGAAGAGTGTCGGCACGTGGAGCGTCGCGGGCCAGGAGGGCAGCGACCCGGCTTCCGACGACTGTTCCGCGCACTACTTCGACGTCCAGGGCAAGGTCCTCGTCCAGTCGTTCTACTCCCAGGGCACCCGGTTCCTCGACGTCAGCGACCCGACGAACCCGACTCAGATCGCGTACTTCCGCCCAGCCGACGCCAGCGCGTGGGCACCCTACTGGCACCGCGGCTACGTCTACGTCGCCGACAACGCCCGAGGCATCGACGTGCTGAAGCTGACCGCGTAACCCCTCCCGCGTGAGATGAACGGACCGGTTATGGCAAAACGCCATAACCGGTCCGTTCATCTCATCAGGGACGTGACCGTCAGGACGCCCGCAGCCACACGGCCGTGTCCGGCGGCAGCTGCCCGTCGGCGAGTGGCCCGCTGGTCAGCAGCACCGAGTCGTGCCGTGGCAGCGAAACCGGCGAGTCCGAGAAGTTCAGCAGGAACGCGAACCCCGGGTCCCGGCTGAAGCCCAGCACCCCGGCCAGTTGCACGAGCCAGCGCAGCTCGCCGTCACCGAGCGAGGGCTCGGCTTCGCGCAGCCGCAGGCCTTCGCGGTACAACGTCAGCATCGACGCCGGATCGGCCGCCTGCGCCTCGGAGGTGTAGCCCGCCCACTCACCCGGTTGGGGTAACCACGGCGAGCTCGCGCCGAAGCCGAACGGCGGCTCGGCGCCCGACCACGGGATCGGCACGCGGCAGCCGTCGCGGCCGGGGTCGGTGTGCTGGGTCCGCTCCCACACCGGGTCCTGGCGCAACTCGCCAGGGATGTCCTCGATCTCCCACAGCCCGAGCTCTTCGCCCTGGTAGACGTACAACTCGCCGGGCAGCGCCATCGTCAGCAACGCCGCCGCCCGTGCCCGCCTGGTCCCCAGCTCGCGGTCCACCGGCGTCCCGTGCAGCCGGTCGGCGAACGCGAAACCGGTGTCGCCGGGACGGCCGTAGCGGGTCACGTGCCGGGTGACGTCGTGGTTCGACAGTACCCACGCCGCCGGGGCGCCGACCTCGGAATGCGCGCGAAGGGTCCGCTCGATGACGTCACGGAACCGCCCGGCATCCCAGGGGCAGACCAGGAAGTCGAAGTTGAACGCCGCGTGCAGCTCGTCCTTGCGCAGGTACCGCGCCGCGCGCGACATGTCCGGCAGCCAGGCCTCGGCGACCAGGATGCAGTCACCGGGGTAGCCGTCGGCGATCTCCCGCCAGCCGCGGTAGATCTCGTGCACGCCCTCCTGGTCGGAGAACGGTGTTTCGTCGCCCGCCTCGACGTCCGGCAGGTCGGGGTCCTTGACCAGCCCGTCGGCGACGTCGATGCGGAAGCCGTCCACCCCGCGGTCGAACCAGAACCGCAGGATGTCCTCGAACTCCGCGCGGATCTCGCGGTTCGTCCAGTTGAAGTCCGGCTGCCGCGAGCTGTAGAGGTGCAGGTACCACTCGCCGGGTGTGCCGTCGGCCTCGGTCACCCGCGTCCAGGCCGGGCCGCCGAAGCGGGACTGCCAGTTGTTCGGCGGCTCGGCGCCGTCCTGCCCGCGGCCGGGGCGGAACCAGAACCGTTGCCGCTCGGCCGTTCCCGCGCCCGCCGCCAGCGCGGCCGCGAACCAGGGGTGCACGTCCGAGCAGTGGTTCGGCACGATGTCGATGATCACCCGCAGGTCGAGCGCGTGCGCCTCGGCGATGAGCTGCTCGGCCTCGGCGAGCGTGCCGAACGCCGGTTCGATGTCGCGGAAGTCGGCGACGTCGTAGCCGCCGTCGTCCATCGGCGATGGGTACCAGGGGGTGAACCAGATCGCGTCTATCCCGAGCTCGGACAGGTAGCCGAGCCTCGAGCGGACCCCGGCCAGGTCGCCGACCCCGTCGCCGTTGCCGTCGGCGAAACTGCGGATGTAGACCTGGTAGATGGCCGCGCCGCGCCACCAGTCCAACGCCTTGGCGTTGTCACTCACTTGCCCCGAAGCGGTCACTTTTGCTTGCCCCTCCACTGTTGTTGTACCCACGTGTTGTACCCACGTCAGCCTTTGACGCTGCCCGCGGTGAGCCCGGCGAGGATCTGGCGCTGGAACACCAGGAACAGCGCGATCATCGGCAGGCTCGCCAGCACCATCCCGGCCACCAGCAGATTCAGTGGCATGTCGATCGCCACCCGCTGCAGCATCACGCTGAGCGTCTGCTTCCCGGTGTCCGGAAACACCAGCAGCGGCCAGATGAAGTCCTTCCACGCGGTGACCACCGCCAGGATGGACACCACCGCCAGTATCGGCCGCGAGATCGGCAGGATGATCTTCCAGAGTGTGCGCACCGGCCCGGCGCCATCGATGCGCGCCGCCTCGATCAGCTCGTCCGGGATCTGGTCGAAGAACCGTTTGAGCAGATAGATGTTGAACGCGTTGGCCGCCGCGGGCAGCCAGATCGCGGTCGGTGAGTTGATCAGGTTCAGGTGCAGCAGCGGCAGGTCGGTCACCGTGACGTAGGTCGGCACCAGCAGCGCCGCCGCGGGCAGCATCAGCGTCACCAGCATCAGCCCGAGCACGGCGTTGCCGAACTTCGGGCGCAGCTTCGACAACGCGAACGCCGCTGGCACGTCGACGGCCAGCTGCACCAGCCACGCCCCGCCCGCCACCACCACGGTGTTGAGGAAGTACTTGCCGAGGTCCATCTGGTCCCAGGCCTCGCCGAACGTCTCAGGGTGCCATTCGTGCGGTATCAGCGTCGCCGGGGTCTGCGCGAGTTCGGGCGCAGACTTCATCGCGCCCGTCACCGCCCAGTAGAGCGGGAACAGGAACGCCAGCACGAACGCGACGAGCGTGCCGCCGAACACCACGAGGTAGACGGTCTTGCCACGTTTCGTGCGCAGCTGCGACGGCGAGACCAGCGTGCGCGACGCGTACTCCGCCGTCTTCTTCTTTTCCTTGCGTGCCAAGGTAACGGTCATGGTCGTGGCTCCCTAGCCCGCGTCCGCGGACTTCGTGAGGCGGGCGTACATCGCCGAGAACAGGCCCAGTGCCACGAACAGCAGCAGGCTCATCGCGCTGGCCGCGCCGAAGTCGTTGTAGACGAAGGCGTACCGGTAGAGCAGCAGCAGGACGGTGACGGTGGAATCGTCCGGGCCGCCGCCGGTCATCACGTACGGCTCGGTGAACACCTGCATCGTCGCGACGACCTGCAGCAGCAGGAGCACCAGCAGCACGAACCGCGTCTGCGGGAACGTCACGTGCCGCAGCCGCTGCCACATCCCCGCGCCGTCCAGTTCCGCGGCCTCGTACAGCTCGCCGGGGATCGTCTGCAGGGCCGCCAGGTAGATCAGCGTGGTGCTGCCCATGTTCGCCCAGGTGGACACGAACACCAGCGACAGCATCGCGGTCGTGCTGGAGTCGAGCCACTGCCCGCTCGGCAGCCCGGCCGCGTTGAGCGCCGAGTTGAACAGCCCCGGGCCGGGGTCGTAGAACCATTTCCACATCAGCGCGGTGACCACCGGCGGCAGCATCACCGGCAGGTACACCGCGAGCCGGAAGAACGCCCGCGCGTGCCGGATCTCGTTGAGCAGCACCGCGGTCAGGAACGGGACGAGGAAGCCGAAGATCAGCGCGAGCCCGGTGAACAGCAGGGTGTTGCGCCACGCGACGCCGAACAGCGGGTCTTCGAAGAGCTTCACGAAATTGTCGAACCCGACCCAAGAGGCGGGGTTGACGAAGTCGACCTGCTGGAAGCTGAGCAGTACCCCGCGCACGATCGGGTACCAGGAGAACATCGCGAAGCAGAGGATCGCCGCGCACAGCAGGCCGTACGCGGTGAGGTTCTCCCGGAGCTTGCGGCGCAGGCGGACACGGCGGCGGTCAGCAGGGGAGGTGACCGGGCGCCCGGCCCGCGGGGTCACCGCGGGCCGGGCGAGAAGGTCACTTGACCTGGGCGAGGACACTGTTGACCCTGGTCTCCGCCGAGGACAGCAGCTGGTCGATATTCGCGTTCTTGTCCGTCAGCACCGCCTGCATGACGCTGTCGAGCGCGGCGTAGACCTGCTGCGCGTTCGGCGGCTCGATGCTGCCCTTGAGCGAGACCGCGGTGTCCACATAGGACTTGTAGTTCTCCGCGGGCACGTTCGCGTTGGCCGCCTTGACCTTCAGCTGCTGCTCGCGCACCGCGCCCTGCCAGATGTCCGGGGTCGGCTCGGTCGGCAGGCCGACCGGCTGCTTGCCGTCGACGTACTGCTTGACGTGCTTGTCGAAGCGGTCCGGGTTGAGGTACTTCCACTGGATCCACTCGAGCCCGGCCTTGATCTTCTCCGGCGAGGCCTTCGGGTTGAGCAGGTAGCCCTCACCGCCGAGCAGCGTGCCCTGGCCGCCGGGCATCCCCGCGACGCCGTAGTCGGCGTACTTGCCGTTGAACTGCTTGACCAGCACCGGAACGTTGTCCGGCGCGGCCATGTACATGCCGAGCTGGCCGGCGCCCATCATCCGCTGCACGTCCTGGGCCTCCAAGAGCTGCTTGCTGCCCATGGAGTTGTCGTCCCAGCGCATCTGGTGCAGGTAGTTGAGGGCGGCCTTGCCCTTCTCGTTGTTGAAGTCGGCCTTCCACTTGTCGCCGTCCTGACGGGCGATGTCGCCGCCCATCGAGTACAGCCAGCCGGTCAGGTGCCAGCCGCCCTGGTTGTTCTTGCTGTAGTCGGCGTACCCGATGGTGCCGTTGCCGAGCGCGGCGATCTTCCTCGCGGCGTCGCGGACCTCGTCCCAGGTCTTCGGCGGGTTGTCCGGGTTGAGCCCGGCCTTGACGAACAGCGGGCGGCTGTAGACGAGCCCCATGGTGTAGTTCGCGGTCGGCAGGCCGTACAGCTTGCCGCTCGCGTCCCGGAAATTGTCCAGTAGTTGCGGCTGGATGTCGTTGACGTGCGGGACGCTCTTCGCCGCTTCGGTGATGTCGGCGGCCTGGTGCCGGGCGATGATCTGCGCCGGGTCGGTGAAGTAGACGTAGTAGACGTCCTCGAGCTGGCCGCCCGCGAGCTTCGCCGAGAACGTCTTGGGATCCATGAATCCCTCGTGCGGCTCGATGTCGATGTTCGGGTGCGACGCCTCGAACTCGGCGACGTCGGCGTCGAACACCTTGCGCTCGAACGGCTGCGTCTGCGGCGGCTGCCCGGTCACGCTGATCTTGACCTTGCCGCCCGCGGCCGGCGTGCCACCGGAATCGCTGCCGCAGGCGGCCAGGCTCAGGACGAGTCCACCTGCGGCAAGCAGGCCGATCGCCCGTCGGGGGACTCTGCGGGACCAGGAAGTGTTCATCTGACGCCTCTTCTCGCGGCCGCGACGGCTGTCACGTGATTGCGGTCACTCTAAAGTGTGAGACTGGAAGCCCGCAATAACCAGACGAAAATTTGCAAGTTACGAACAGAACGCGGTCACGCTCAGTCCCGCGTCAGTCGCGCAGTGGACCCCCGTACCACGAGCTCGGGCGCGAACAGCAGCTCCTCGGCCGCCACCTCACCGCCGTTGATGCGCTTGACCAGCAGTTCCACCACGGCCCGGCCCATCGCCTCGATCGGCTGGCGGGTGGTCGTCAGCGGCGGATCGGTGCAGTTCATCAGCGACGAGTCGTCGTAGCCGACGACCGAGATGTCCCCCGGCACGGACTTGCCCTGCCGCCGGGCCGCGCGGATGGCGCCGAGCGCGAGCAGGTCGCTGGCGCACAGGATCGCCGTCGCGCCACGGGGAAGCAGCCGGGCCGCGGCCGCGTGGCCGCCCTCGATGGAGAACATCCCGTGCTCGACCAGGACGTCCGACTCCGCGACGCCGAGCCTGTCCATGCAGACGAGGAACGTTTCGAGCTTGCGCTGCGACGGGACATGGTCGGTCGGGCCGAGGACGAGCCCGATCTTCTCGTGCCCGAGTGAGCTCAGGTGCCCGACGGCCTGCTCGATGGCGACCACGTCGTCACAGGAGACCTGCGGCAGGCCGAGGTGTTCGACGGCCGCGTTGATCAGCACCGTCGGCAGGTTTCGCTCGACCAGGTGGTGGTAGTGCGTGTGCACCGCGTCGGTCTGCGCGTACAGCCCACCGGCGAACACCACGCCGGACACCTGCTGCTGCAACAGGAGTTCGACGTACTCGGCCTCGGACACCCCGCCCGCGGTGCGGGTGCACAGCACGGGGGTGAAGCCCTGCTGGGCCAGCGCGTTGCCCATGATCTCGGCGAGCGCGGGGAAGATCGGGTTCTGCAACTCGGGCAGGACGAGCCCGACGAGACGGGCTCGCTCACCCCGGAGCTGGGTGGGGCGCTCGTAGCCCATCACGTCCAGCGCGGTGAGAACGGCGGTGCGGGTGCTGGCGGAAACCCCGGATCGGCCGTTGAGTACCCGGCTGACCGTGGCTTCGCTGACCCCGACCTTGCGGGCCACTTCGGCAAGTCGACGCGTCATGACCGCAATTATTACGCAAGTCAACGCAAAAAAGCGACTGTTTTGGCCGAGTGTCGCTCAACCGAGCACGCTTCCAGGCTAGCGGACACCTCGTCACCCGGTCGCGGAGTCCGCCATCCCGCCCGCCCCGGTCCGCGGGGCACCCCGGGGCACGACCGCGACCTGCTTGGGCACGGACTTCGGCAGCACGGTGAACGAGACCGTCACCGGCTGGTCGCCGCAGCGGAACGACACCGGGTACGAACCCGGCGCGACGTCCGTCACCACGGCGTCCGCGTGCAGGGCCCATGGCTGGTGGCCCTCGGCGTTCCTCGCGAGAGGCGCCTTGACACGTAAGGCTTTGCCGGTCAGCGGACTCGCGTCCGACTCGCAGGCCGCGGTGACGGACACCTTGGTGCCGGGACGCGCGCTGTTCGAGGTAAAGGCGAGCCACACCGGCGAAGGAGCGGTAGGCGTGGGCGGGACTGCCGTCGTGCTCCAGCCGAACAGGCCGAGAGCGGCGGCTGACGAGAGGATCAGAGCTTTCATGGCTACCTCGCGGCGATCTGTTGCCGCGGGGCGATGCGCCGTGGCGGCACTTTGCAGTTACTGCCTAGAGGCGTTTCAGCTGGTCGCGAGGTTGGCCGTGACACCGAAAGTGACACCGAAAGTGATACCGCACCGTGACACCGAGCTGAGGTGGAACCCGTCCGGCCCGGCCCCGGAGGGCGGAGACGGGCCGGACGGGGGCTCAGGACGAGTAGGCCTCGAACTCCGAGGCCTGCCCGGCGGGCCAGCCGGTGTTGCCGGTGAAGACCAGCCGCAGGTAGCGCTGCGAGGTGGCCGGGAAGGTGATGGTCGCGGAGTTCCCGGACGCCGGGTCGAAGGTGTAGCCGGAGGCCGCCTTCAGCGCCGAGTAGTCCGACCCGTTTGTGCTGCCCTGGACCGCGATGGTCTGCGTCCTGGTGCCCCAGGCGCTCGACGGCGGCAGCTTGACGACGATCTTGCTCACGGACAGCGCGCTGCCGAGGTCGACGGTCAGCGACTGCGGGAACGCGTTGTTCGCGCTCTCCCAGTAACTGCCGGTGTCACCGTCCACCGCGCGGTCGGCCGGGAACCCGCCCTGCGCGCCGCTCGCGCTGATCTGCTTGTGCAGCGCCAGATTCCCGGTCGGCGGAGTCGTCGGGGTGGTCGGCGTGGTGGTGGGCGGGGTGGTCGGTGTCGTCGTTCCGCCGCTGTCGCCGCCGTACACCGGTGTCGGCCAGGAGCCGCAGAACGTCGTGCTCCAGCCCGAGTTTCCGCCCTGGTCGACGAGTCCCTGCAGGGCTTCCGGGCCCTGGCAGTTGTAGACGCCCGCGCGGCCGATGCCGGTGGCGACCACGTTCTTCACCGTGCCGGTCGGCTTCGACTGCAGCTGCCACGCGAACGTGCCCGCGCCGGCGATCTTGATGTTGGTGAAGTGGATGTCCGTGGTGTTGCCGTCGATGAACTGGATGGCCTCGTAGTTGCTGTCCAGCAGGTCGTTGTCGGTGACGTCGATGCGCCCGGTGATCGCCGAGTCGCGGCCGTCGAACCACAGCGCGCCGACGCCGAACTGCCAGTTCGAGTCGAGCACCCCGGCACGGATGGTCGTGTTGCGCGCGACCGTGGTCGTGCCGGACACCGGCACCGCGCTGAACCGGTTGGCGACGTGGATGCCGCCGCCCTGGTCCTGGGTCTCGGACACGACGTTGTCGGACACGACGTTGTCGTGGCCGCCGTAGATCGCGATGTTGTTGGCCAGGATCGGCAGGACCACGGTGTTGAACGAGAACGTGTTGTGGTGGTCGGCGTCCTTCTCCGCCCACATCGCCAGTCCGTCATCACCGGTGTTACGCAGGAAGTTGTTGGTCACCAGCACGTTGCTGATGCCCTGGTGCAGGTTCAGCCCGTCGGCGGTCTGGTCGAGGATGCGGTTGTCGCGCACGGTCAGTCCGTCGAACGGTCCGTCCAGCCACAGCCCGACCTTGGTGTGCTGGAGCCACAACCCCTGCACGACCGAGCCGCCGCCCAGCGCGCCGCCGATCGCGTTCGACTGGTCGCAGTCGACCCGCTCGGTGACCTCGCCGATGATCGCGAAACTGTACAGCTTGACGTTGCCGCTGGTCGAGCCCTTGGTGCCGCCGTTGCCGCAGCTGTCCGGCTCGCCCTTGCCGAAGATCCCGGCGCGGCTGCCGCGCAGCTCCGAGTACCACTGGCCCGCGCCGCGGACGGTCACCTGGTCGACGGTGATGTGGTGATTGAGCACGAACGTCCCCTGCGGGATCCACACCTCCTTGCCCTGGCTCTTCGCCGCGGCGACGGCGGCGTCGAACGCGCCCGCGTCGTCGGAGGCGTCACCCGAAGTGGCGCCGTAGTCGGTGACGGACAGGGAGTTCGCCGGGCGGGCGCCCGGCGCGGCGACCTGCTCGAAGTCGGCGAGGTCGACGGTGGCCGGGGTGACGTCACCGGCGTCGACCTGCAGCTTGATCTTCGTCCCGGCCGGGTAGCTGGCGCCGAGCAGCGCGCGGGTCTCGTCGTAGAAGTGGTGGCCCTTGCCCGCGCCGGGGTCATTGGTGAACGGATACGAGCCGTAGTACCAGCTGTAGCGCGAGGTCAGGCTCAGGTCGCGGTTGTGGGAACCGTTGACGTACAGGGAGATCGTGCCGTTGACCCCGGTGCCGTTCGAGGAGTCCGGCAGGCTGTAGCGGACGTCCACCGAGTTGGCCGCCGCGCCGAGGGTGAACTCGACGTACTGACCCTGGCCGGACAGCGTGACGGCTTTGCGTCCCGAGGCCTCGCCCGCCAGCGTCCCGGCGGCGCGGTTGGGGCCGATCACCGTGCCGTTGGTCGCGGCGCTCTCGGCTTCCTGTTCCACGAACGGCACGGTCGCCCCGCGTCCGGCCACATCGAGGGCCGAGGACGCAAGAACCGTCGCGGCCTGCGCCGGGGTCGCGGGTGCCGCGCCGAGCGTGATCGCGGTGACGCCGGCGATCGCCAGCGCTGCTGCCGACAGCGCGCCGATTCTGCGTTTCCGGTTGTTGGGTAGCGGTTTCTGGGGCGCACTGAAGACACGTGTTGGGGACACGGGGGCAGCACTCGCCTTCCTGGGCTTGCGTGCGTGAGAGGAGACCTTGTGACCTGGATCATAGAAAGTGTGTACCCGGTTTGCAATAGTTGAACCGACTTACGCAAATTTGCGACAGCGGGGCACGGGTATCTTCGTGCCCATGCATGCCGACGACCTCGACGCCGCCCTCGCCAGCCTCGCCGCCACCCTGCGGCCGGCGGCCGCACGGGACTGGTCGGCCACCACCGGCACGGGCGGCCTGGACGGCTGGCACACCGCGGAGCACCTCGGCGACTGCCTGTTGTCCTACGCTGCCCAGCTCGTCGCGCGACCGGAGAAGAGGTATGTGCGCTTCCTCGCCGCGGTGGACAACGACGCGTCGTCGGCCGAAGCACTGGAGTTCGCCTTGGCCGGTGGGGGAATCCTGGCCGCCGTGGTGCGGACGACGGCGCCGGAGATCCGTGCCCACCATCCCACCGGCAGGTCGGATCCCGCGGGTTTCGCGGGGATGGGCTGCGTGGAGGTGCTGATCCACGGCGAGGACATCGCGCGCGGCCTCGGCCGCACCCTCGATCCGCCGCGCGACACCTGCGCACGCGTTCTCGCCCGGATGTTTCCTCACATCGGAGACGTCTCCGATGTCGATCCGTGGACGGCGCTGCGGTGGGCCGCCGACCGAGCCGAACTCCCTGGCCGCGAGCGCCAGACCGGCTGGCGCTGGCGCGGTGCGCCACTGGACGAGTGAGTCTCGCGCGACTCGTCGACGAGTCGTGGTCTCTCGCGAACCAAGACACCAC
>NZ_JAYMZS010000184.1:0-12563 GCF_035828755.1 Amycolatopsis sp. H20-H5
TTGCCGTGCCGCAGGAACACCACCCGGTCGGCGTACTCCTCGGCCTCGGCCAGGTAGTGGGTCGCGAAGAGCACGGTCCGGCCGGTCGCGGTGTAGTCCCGCATCGAGGCCCAGAACCGGCGGCGGCCGTCGACGTCCATCGCGGCCGTGGGCTCGTCGAGCACCAGCAGCCCGGGGTCGCCGACGAGCGCCAGCGCGAAGCGCACCCGCTGCTGCTCGCCGCCGGAAAGCTTGCCACAGCGGCGTTTCGCGTACTCGGTGACGCCCGCGCGGGCCAGCACCTCGGCGACCGGCAGCGGGTGGGCGTGCATCGAGGCGAACAGCTCGACGATCTCCCCCACCGTGACGTCCTTGAGCAGCGCCCCGCCCTGCGCCATCGCCCCGATCAGCCCCCGGTCGACGGCGTCGGCCGGGCTCAGGCCCGCCACCCGCACCTCGCCGGAATCGGGACGGCTCAGGCCCAGCAGCATGTCGACCGTGGTCGACTTGCCCGCGCCGTTCGGCCCGAGCAGCGCGACGACCTCGCCGCGCGCCACGCTCACGCTGACGTCGTCGACGGCCACCAGCCCGCCAAACCGTTTGGTCAGCCCCCGCAGGCTGAACGCTTCCTCCATGACGCTCCCCAGTTCAACTTTGTTCCGCAAAGTCCGTACCTGGACTTTGTAACACAAAGTTCGCTGAACTGAAAAGCCCCTGCGGTGAAATACCTGCTCAAGCCCCCACCGAGCGCTCGGCCTCTTCGTGCGCGTCGTGCCGCTGAAGGTCGCCTTCACTGCGTTCAACGCAGCAAGGGTCGCGTTTGGAACACTCAACGCAGCAAGGGCGACCTTCAGCTGCTGTACCGGCACCCCCCAACCGACCGTCGGCGGTGAGCCCGGAGTCGCGGTCGGGCACGCTGTCGATCAGCGTGGCCGCCGCGTCCACCGCGCCGAAACGCTTGGTCAGCTCGCCGCCCACACCCCCGGCGGGTGGTACCCGTCGCTCACCCAGCCCGGCGGAAGGGCCCGCCGGGCGGCGTCACCGGGCTCGCCGCGACCCACCAGCAGCGCGAGGATCGCGACGGTCGCGGCCGCCACCTCCTCGTCGTCCGGCTCGCCGCGCACCACGGTGAACAACGGTTCCGGCCCGGTCATGCCGGCGGGTTCCCGTGCTTGCGCGACGTCAGCCGCGAGTGCTTGGAGGTCCGCCCTGGCCGCGGCGAGTTCCTCCACCCGCAGCCGCAGGTGGGGACGCTCGTCGACGCGTCCCTCGGGGGCGTTTTCGGTCACCGTCATCGGATCTTCTCCTCAGCCTGCCCCCGCATCCCGCCGCGTGGACCGTTCCCCAGTGAAACCGCCACGGGCAGAGGATCGCTAGAGAACGAGTGGTCGCGGCGCGACGAAGGGCCCGGACCTTCTCGCGAAAGTCCGGGCCCTTCTGGTCGTGCGGGTTACGTCAGGCGGCGGGCGCCGGTGGCGGAACCGGGAGTGGCAGCGGAGCGCATTCGACGTCGGCGCCGCGGCCCGGCTTGCGAGCCGGCAAGGCGCCGGTCGCGAGGTAGTCCGCGATCTTGTTGTCGACGCAGGCATTGCCGCGCGGGGTGATCGCGTGGCTGGTGCCGCCAGGCTCGGCGATCAGGACCGCGCCGGGGAAGCGGCTGCGGACCTCGAGGCTGCCCTCGAACGGCGTCGCCGCGTCGAGCGTCTCGTCGATCATCAGCACGTTCGACACGCCATGGCCGTCGACCTTCACCGGCTTGCCGGGCTTGGCGGGCCAGTTCACGCAAGGCGCGTTGTACCAGGCGTTCTGCCAGGTGTAGTACGGCGCCTTGGTGAAGGTGCGCCAGTTGTCGACGCGCCACTGGTTCCAGCTCTGCGGCCACTGGACGTCGGTGCACTGCACGGCGAGGTACACCGCGTAGCCGTTGTCGTCGCCGCGGCCGCCGAAGGACTCGTACAGCCCCTTCATCGTCTGCCAGTCACCCTTGTTGACGAACTTCGAGAGCGCGTCGCCCAGCGTCAGCCAGCGCAGCTGGTAGTACCCGGCCTGCTGGATGACGTCGAGCAGCTCGTCCGGCCCGATGAAGCCGCCGGCGGGCTGGAACGACAGCTTCAGCAGCTGCTCATTGAACACCCGCTTGACCGCGGCCTGGGTCTTGCCGAGGTGGTAGACGTCGTCATGGGTGGCGACCCAGCCGAACCAGATGTTGACGTTCTGGTCGAAGGCGACGTCCTGGTTCAGGTTGGCCTGGTACCAGACGTTGCGCGGGTCGACGGTCGAGTCGAGGATCATCCGGCGGACGTGCTGCGGGTACAGCGTGCCGTAGACCTGGCCGAGGTAGGTGCCGTAGGAGAAGCCGTAGAAGTTGATCTTCTCCTGGCCGAGCGACGCGCGCAGCGATTCCATGTCCTGGATCGTGTCGGTCGTCTTCATGTTCTCGAGCAGCGCCCTGCTGTTGTTCTTGGCGCAGGCCTCGGCGTAGCCCCTGGCCCGCTCACGCCAGACGTTCTCGAGCTTCGGCGTGATGGGCAGGTAGTTGGGCCGGTTGTAGTCCATGTAGTTCGGCTCGCACGAGAGCGCGGGCTTGCTGGAGCCGACGCCGCGCGGGTCGAAGCCGATCCAGTCGTAGGCGTCACCGGCGTGGTTCGGGACGCGCGTGCCGCGGGTGGCCAGCGTGAGGCCGGAGCCGCCGGGCCCGCCCGGGTTGGTCAGCATGACGCCCTGGTACTGGGCCTCGGCGGTCTTGTGCTTGACCCGGCTGACCGCGAGCTGGATCTTCTCGCCGGCCGGCTTGCGGTAGTCGAGCGGGACGGACAGGTAACCGCACTCGGCACCGGCGGTGACGAGTATCGGGTTGTCGCACGGACCCCAGGTGATCGTCGCGGGCGCCGGTGGTGCCGGCGCCGCCTGCGCGGCCGGAGCGGCCACGGCGACGGAAGCCAGCGTGGCGGCTGCCATCGCGGCGAAAAGTACACGTCTCACGGATGTTCTCCCTTTCCCTGCACATGAAAGCGGGAGAACCTTAACGCCGGTGAGTGCCTACCGGCCCCCGGTCGGCCAGGATACCTACTATCGGAGGGTTCGAAGGCCCCAAAAGGGGCAAAGCCGCGGCGTCTACGCTGTGCCTGTGGCCAGGGACGCGCAGGAGACGCGGCGGAAGCTGCTGGAAGCAGCCGCCGGGGAATTCTCGGCGTACGGCATCGCGGGCGCTCGCGTGGACCGGATCGCCACCAGCGCCGGCGTCAACAAGGCGATGATCTACAGCTACTTCGGCAACAAGGAACAGCTGTTCGACAAGGTCTTCGAGATCCACGTCGTGGCAGGCACCGTCGGCGGCGTCCCGATCACGCCCGAGGACCTGCCCGGTTACGCGGGGCGCCTGTTCGACCACTACCAGGCGCATCCCGAGATCTCGCGGCTGGCGAACTGGCACCGGCTCGAACGCGGGGCCGGGGCTGTTCCCGCCGCGGTCGTCGAATCTCAGCGGCAGAAGCTCGAAGCGCTCGAAAAGGCCCAGGCCGACGGGACGCTGTCTGCCCGGTTCCCGGCGAAAGAGCTGCTCGCGCTGGTGTTGAGCCTGTCCCTGACGGGAATCGAGGAGTTCGAAGCCTTGGACGCCGCGGGGCTGGCCGTCCGGCGGGCGAGCGTGCTCGACGCGGTACGGCTGATCACCGAAACGCGGTAATCGGTTGGCGGCCCTCGGCGGGCCGCGCTAGATTCCGATCATGTGCTACTTCATTCGCCTGCGGACCGTCTGAGACGGTGTGACCGCCGGGCCGCCCACCTAGCGGCGGCCCCTTCCGAGTAGCCCCTCATCGAGGGGAGGCTCCTGCACGCCGTCTGGTTTCTTCATCGAACCCGACAGGACATTCATGCGTACGCAGAAGCACATCGCCATGATCGGCTGCACCGCGCCGAGCCACGTCTACCCCTCGCTGGGCGTCGTCGCCGAGCTCGTCGCCAGGGGCCACCGGGTGAGCTACGTCGTCGGCGAGCCACTGGCCGACCTGGTCGCGCCGAGCGGCGCGGAGGTGGTCGCGCATCCGACGATCTTCCCGCTGGGCGAGACCGCGTCCTGGCCTGACGATCCCGCCGAGGCCATGCGGGTCTTCCTCGACGAGGCCATCGCGATCCACCCGCGGCTCCTCGCGCGGTACGACTCCGACCGGCCCGACCTGGTGCTCTACGACATCGGCGGGCTGGGCGCGTCGTTGCTGGCGAAGCGGTACGGCGTCCCTGCCGTGCAGCTTTCGCCGACGCTCGTGGCGTGGGAAGGCTACGAAGAAGACCTCGCGGACATGCTGGAAACTGTCCGGTCGTCACCGTCCGGAATGGACTATCAGCGCGCCGGGAACGCCTGGCTACGGGAGCACGGGATCGAGCTGGACACGTGGGACTGGCTCAACCACCCCGAACACATCCTCTCGCTCATCCCCCGCGCGATGCAGCCGAACGCGGACCGCGTCCCGGACTCGGTGCGGTTCGTCGGGCCTTGCCTGGACCCGGACCGGCTCGCCGACACCGGCTGGACCCCGCCCGTGAGCGGTAAGCCGGTGCTTCTGGTGTCGTTCGGGACGGCGTACAACGCCCAGCTCGAGGTCTACCGGGCCTGCGTCGAGGCCTTCGAAGACTCGGGCTGGCACGTGGTGCTGTCGATCGGGAAGCACGTCGAACCGGCGGATCTCGGGCCGTTGCCGGAGAACTTCGAGGCGTACCAGGTGGTTCCACAGCTGACGGTGCTCGCGGCGGCGTCGGCGTTCATCACGCACGCCGGGATGGGCGGCGCCACGGAGTCGCTGTGGTTCGGCGTGCCGACCGTGGCGATCCCGCAAGCCGCCGACCAGTTCGGCAACGCGGCCCTGCTGGCGGAACTCGGCGCCGGGATCCACCTGCCCGCCGAGGACGTCACCGCGGCGGCCCTGCGCGAGTCGGTCGACCACGTGGCGGCCTCAGCCGACGTCAAGGCGCGCCTGGCCTCGCTGCGCGAGGAGGTCCGGGCGCACGGCGGCATCGCCCACGCCGCCGACGCGGTGGAGACGTTCCTGAGCTAGCAACTCGTCGACGTGTCGGCTTCACCTGCCCCTGAAGGCCACCATCACGGCGTAAAACGCCGTCATGGTGGCCTTCAGGGGCAACTACTTCTCCGTGCCGCGGATCTCGTTGAGGTAGTTGTAGATCGTGTAGCGGGTGACGTCGAGTTCGCCCGCGAGGTGGTCGACGGCGTCCTTGATCAGGAAGAAGCCCGCCTCGTCGAGCTCGCGGACGACGGCGGCCTTGTGCCGTTTCTTCATCAGCTCGACCGGGATCCCGGCCTTGCCGACCGCGCGGTCGATCAGGAAGCGCTGCAGGCTGTCGACGTCCGGGGGGAACGTCTCCCGCTGCTGGCCGGTGGCCACCACCCCGTCGGTGATCTCGCTGTTGACGCTGTGTTGACTATTCACGCACAGGCAGCCGACCGCGACACCCTTGCCGTCACGCAGGAACAGTGTCGACGACCGGATCGCGCGGCCGTCCGGGCCGTGGGTCTCGTAGTTGGTCAGGTCCTGGGTCGTGCCGCGCCGGACCAGGCCGAGCAGCAGGTCGGTCATCGGGCCGCCGGTGGTGCGGCCGGTCAGGTCGCCCGCGATCGCGACGATCGAGTCCGGCAGCCTGCTCAGGTCGTGCAGCAGCACCTCGTTGCCAGGCCCGAGCATCGCGGCGAGCCCGTGGACCGCCGGGATGAGCGAGGTCAGCAGCTCGTGCCCGGCCACCCCGAACGACACTCCAGGCGCCGCGACCAGCTTGACGGGCCTGGTCAGCGACTCCAGCGCCGAGCGCAGCCGTTCGGCGGCCGCCACCGGCGTGGAGGCGTGCGGGGAGAGCCGGACGTGCTCGGGCCGGACCGTCACGGCGAGGTCCGCGGCCGCCAATGCCGCGCCGACCTGCTCGCTCGGGTACCCCGGCAGGGTGAACGCGAGGATGCCCGCGCGGCGCTCGACGGCCGAGACGATGTCCGCCCCGAACGAGCGGACCACGTCTTCCAGCTCGCCGACACGCTCACCGATCCGCCCGGCGATGGCCGTCACCCCGGCCTCCTCCACCAGCTCCAGCGCGGCGGCGAACGCCCCGGCGGTGATCGGGCTGAGGTTGCTGATCGACCAGCCGGCGGCGGTGGTGTCGGCCGGGTGGATCTCGTCGTCGAACAGCCCAGGGTCACGGGCGCCGGTCCAGCCGGACAGGATCGGCTCCATCCGTTCGAGTGCCCGATCGGACAGCACGCCGAAGCCGGTCCCCCAGCCCGCCCGCAGCCATTTCTGGCCGCCGACCACGAGGACGTCGGCGACCTCCCACGGCGCGTCGATCACCCCGAAGCCCTGGATCCCGTCGACGACCAGCAGCCGGTCGCCCACGACCTCGCGGATCGCCGCCAGGTCGGCGCGATGGCCGGTGCGGAAGTCGACGGCGCTCACGCTGACGATCGAGGTCGCGTCGGTGAGTTCGGCGGCGACGGCGTCGGCCGTGACGTACCCCTTGGGCGGCCGCATGCGCCGCACCTTCAGCCGTCCGGCCTGTTCCGCGCGCGCCCACGGGTACGTGTTGGCGGGGAACTCCGACGCCGACACCAGTGCCTCGCCGCCCGGCGCGTTGAACGCCGCTTGGAACAGGCCCATGCTGGTGTTCGGCAGGAGCACGGTGTGGTCGGTGTCGCTGCCGCACAAGCGCGCGGCCGCCGCTTTCGCCCGGGTCTCCTGCCGCATCAGGTCGTCCACAGTGGACGGCCCGGCCTTGGTCGACTGGTCGAGCAAGGCCGCCGTGGTGTCCAGCACGGCGTGGGACGGCGGGCCGAACCGGGCGAAGTCGAGGTACCCGGCGGGCTCGTCGAACTGGAGCAGGTAGCGGGGCGAAATACGGGTCACTGGAGCACCCTCGCCAGGAACTGCCGGGTGCGCTCGTGCCGGGGGTCGCCCAGCACCTGGCTCGGCGGGCCGGTCTCGACGACGGCGCCGTCGGCCATGAACACCACCTCGTCGGCGGCTTCGCGCGCGAAGCTCATCTCGTGTGTCACGACCACCATCGTCATCCCCTCGGCGGCCAGTGCCGCCATCACCTCCAGCACCTCGCCCACCAGTTCCGGGTCCAGCGCCGACGTCGGCTCGTCGAACAGCATCAGTTTGGGCTTCATCGCCAGCGACCTCGCGATCGCCACCCGCTGCTGCTGCCCACCGGACAGCTGGGCGGGATAGGCGTCCGCGCGGTGCGCGAGCCCGACCCGGTCCAGCAGTTTCAGTGCCTCCTCGCGCGCCCGCTCAGGCTTGACCCCCCGGACGCGCGTCGGCCCCTCGACGACATTGTCCAGGACGGTCCGGTGCGCGAACAGGTTGAACCGCTGGAAGACCATACCGATGTCCCGGCGCTGCCTCGCGACCTCACGCTCCCTCAGCTCGTACAGCTTGCCCCCGCGCAGGCGGAAGCCGATCGGCTCGCCGTCGACCCACACCTGCCCGGCGTCGATGGTCTCGAGGTGGTTGACGCAGCGCAGGAACGTGCTTTTGCCAGCACCCGAAGGGCCGAGCAGGCAGACAACCTGTCCTTTGTGGACGTCCAGGTCGATCCCGCGCAGCACCTCGGTGCCGCCGAAACTCTTGCGGACGCCGACGGCGCGCAACAGGGCGTCAGACACGGGAACTCCTCACCAGCGGCGCGGTGCGCAACGCCTTCGCCGCGCGCGAGAACGGGCCGCGCGCGGAACCGGCACGATCGGCCGCGCCGTACGCGCGCTCCAGATAGTGCTGCCCGACCCCGGCGACGGTCACCACGACCATGTACCAGATCGCGGCGGCCAGCAGGGTTTCCATCACCAGCAGGTTGTTCGACGAAATGTTGTTCGCCGCGTGGATCAGCTCGGTCACCCCGATCACCGACGCCATCGACGTGCCCTTGAGCATGTTGATGAAGTCGTTGCCGGTCGGCGGGATGATCACCCGCATCGCCTGCGGCAGCACCACCCGGCGCAGCGTCGCGGCCGGGCTCATCCCGATCGACTTCGCCGCCTCCGTCTGTCCACTGAGCCCGAGGTCGTTTCGGCGGAGGCGAAACTGCGCGGTGTGGACGTCGACAGGGCGATGACGGCGGAACTGCGCTTCCCGAGCGGGCACACCGGCCGGATCCGGTGCTCGATGTGGTCGTCGAACCTGCTGGCCATCAGCGCCAGGGTGACCGGCGAAGACGGTGCGGTCCGGGTGATCAACCCCCTGGCCCCGCAGCTGTGGCACCGGTTCAAGGTGACCGGCAAGAGCGGCGGCCGGGTCGAGCGGTTCCCCCGGCGCGCGACGTACGACTACCAGCTGGACGCCTTCGCCGACGCCGTCCTGCGCGGTGCCCCGGTGCTGACTCCCCCGGCGGACTCCATCGCGAACATGACCGTCATCGACGCCGTCTACCGCGCCGCCGGACTCCCCCTGCGTCAACCTTCCTGAAGGTCCCTGAAGGCCACCATGACGGCGTTAAACGCCGTCATGGTGGCCTTCAGGGGCAAGTGAAACCTAGGCGGCCACGTAGTTGCCGGTCAGGATGAGGACGACCTGGACCGTGATGCCGACGCCGTAGTAGTCGGTGGAGTCGGGCGTGAAGGCGGCGATGCGCGACCACAGTTTGTCCAGCCAGGCCTGGCTGCCGGGGTCGTTCATCGCGGCGACCGCGAACGACGCGGTGAAGCACGGGTGCTCACCGGACTCCGTCTTCGCACCCGCCAGGGTGTAGCCGGTCGAGATCTTGGCCGGGTCGCCGCCGGTGGTCTGCTTGATCCAGGTGTTCATCTTGCGCACCTGGGCCGCCGCGGCGCTGTTCGGCGCGGAAATCGCGTCCACCCCGAGCCGCCACGGGTCGCGGCAGGCGTTCCAGCTGTACGCGCCGTCGTACTTGCCCTCGAGGAAGTTGGCGGGCGCGGGTTTGGGCGTCGAGTTCGTGCCGACCACGAAGTCCGGCAGCAGGCCTGTGTTCGGCGCGTACTGCTGCTGCAGCTGCGTCACCGCGGCCTCCTGCCTGGTCCGGACCGAACCCCAGCTCGCGTCCCCGGTGGCCTTCTCGAACGCGCGGAAGTGACCGGGCATCCAGTCCGACGACCGCGTGCTGTTCTTGTACTGCGCGTCGTTCGCCCAGTCGCCGAGCAGGGTGAACTTGGTGCTGCCGTTGATCTCGCTCTTCTTGATGGCGTTGATGACCCGGGCGGCCTCTGCCCGGTAGTTCACCGCGCCCGCGCTGCCCCACACCCTGTCGGCGATGAGCAGGCCGTAGGCGATCTCGAGGTCACCGTCGGTCGCGGAGTCGCTGCCGTTGACGCTCTTGCAGTTGGCGTCCTGCTCGGCGGCGTGCAGGTCCCTGTTGTTGACCGACGGATGCGCCTTCACGAACTTCAGCAGGCCGTCGAAGATCGCGTGGGCCTGCGAATCCTTGCCCCCCATCATCGCCGCGATGGTCATGCCATAGCCCTCGCCCTCGGCGACGAAGGAGTGGTCGGCGTCCTTGGAGAGCACCGCGTAAGTGCCCGCGCCGCATTTCGTGGTGAGAAAGTTCTTCTTCCAGAAGTCGTAGTACTTCGTCAGTACCTGGTCCTGGTCGGCCTGCGACGCCGAGGGACGCAGGGTGCCGGGCACAGAGGGGCTGCCCTGCTGCGTGACGGCTCCCGCACTGCCGGTCGTACCGACGAGTCCGGCGGCCAGCGCGGCCGCGGCCAGCACTGTCCGTAGGGTCTTTTTCATTGCTCCTCCGGGAAGTCATCGTTGGCTGCGGCGAGGATGTGCTGAGCGTGGCAGACCGGTGAAGCACCGGTCAAGACTGTTAGGAAACTTTCCTTACTATTACGGAGAGTGCTCGCGACGGCGGGAACATCACCCGTGCGGCCCAGCGCGGCACGGATGTGGCAGCGTGGTGATCATGACGATCGACCTCGCCGCACGCGGCACCGGTTTCACCGAGTTCTGGACCGAACGCCACCTCGCCAGCCTCACCACCGTCCGCCCGGACGGCACCCCGCACGTGGTCGCGGTCGGCGTGACCGTCGACTTCGCCGCCGGGCTCGCCAGGGTGATCACCTTCCGCTCCTCCCACAAGGCGAAGCTCGTCAAGGCGGCGGGCCCCGAGGGCATCGCGGTCGCGGTCTGCCAGCTCGACGGCCCGAAATGGTCCACTTTGGAGGGACGCGCGGTGCTGCGCGAGGACCCGGATTCGGTGCTGGACGCAGAAAACCGTTACGCCGCGCGCTACCGGCAGCCGAAACCGAACCCCGAGCGGGTGGTCGTCGAAATCACCGTGAACCGGGTCCTCGGCAACGCCTAGTGGTTGCGTTGGGACTCCCAGCGGGAAGCTGGGCCGTCGAGACCCGGGGCGTGCGAGTGCACCAGCCGGGTGTACTCGTCGAGCAGCTCGCCGAGGTCGGTGTCCTCACCCGCCGAAGCGAGCTGCTGGTGCCCGACGAGCATCGCCATCCCGAACGCGGTGACGACCTTCGCGGTCACCGCGTCGCCGACCAGGCCCCCGATCACCTTGCCGACCGTCTTCAGCCGTGCCTCGTCGACGCGTTTCTGAGCCGCCCGAACGGTTTCCTCGTTCATCGCCCAGGCCCGGATCGCCGCCTCCGCGCGATGCCGGAGGCCGTGGGTGAGCCGCATCAGCGCGGCGAAGTCCGCCTCCGGGCCACCGGTGCCGAAAGCGAGCTCACGCAGGAGCAGGGCCTGCCTGTCCTCCCAGAACTCCAGCAGCGCGACCACGAAGCCCGGCCAGCCGCCGAAATGGTGGTAGAAGGAGCCGCTGGTGACACCGCACGCCGCGCACAGGCGCCCGATGGTGAGCCCCGGGAACCCCGACTCGGCCAGGACGTCCAGCGCGGTCTCGAAGTACTGCTGCCTGCTGACGCTCGCGGGCATCGCTCAGACCTTCCGCTCCTGGTCCCGCCAGTAGTCCTGCCGCAGTGAGCGCTTGAGGATCTTGCCGGTCGCGTTGCGCGGCAAGGCTTCCACCAGGTCGACGCTGCGCGGGCACTTGTAGTGCGCCAGGCGTTCCCGGCAGTACTCGACGAGCTTCGCGATATCGACGCTCTCGCCGGGCGCGGGTGCGACGATCGCCTTGACCTGCTCGCCCCAGCGTTCGTCGGGGACGCCGATGACCGCGACCTCGCCCACCGACGGGAACTCGGCGATGACCCGCTCGACCTCCGGCGAGTAGACGTTCTCGCCGCCGGTGATGATCATGTCCTTGACCCGGTCCTCGAGGAACACGAACCCGCCGTCGTCCACACGGCCGACGTCGCCGCTGCGCAGCCACCCGCCCTCGACCACGGTCTCGGCGGTCGCCTCCGGTTTGCCGAGATACCCCGCCATCCGCTGGTCGGTGCGAAACCACAGCTCACCGGCCTCGCCTTGCCCGGCGTCCTCGCCGGACACCGGGTCGACCACCCGCAACTCGACCCCGGGCAGCACCGTGCCCGCGGACGCGAGCCGCTCCGGCCGCGTCCCGTCGCGGTGCGCCGCCGGGTCCAAAGAGGACACCGCACCGGACAGCTCGGTCATCCCGTACACCTGCACGAAGTTCACCTCCGGCCACGCCGCGAGCACGGTGCGCAGCAAGGGCAGCGGCATCGGCGAGGCGCCGTAGCCGAGGTAGGACAAGGCAGCGAACGCGGCCATCGCCCGCTCCCCCGCCTGCGCGATCCCGGCGACCACGGCGGGCACGAGGAAGGCATGGGTGACACCTTCGGCCAGCGCGCCCAGCAGCGAGGCGGCGTCCGGCTCGCGGGTCATCGTCGTCGGCTGGCCGAGGACGAAACCGACGATGGCGTAACAGCTCCCGCCGACGTGGAACAGCGGCATGGCCACCAGGTTCCGGTCCGTCGCGGTCATCGGGAAGGCCGTCGCCACGGCGCGCGCGTGCGCGAGCAGGTTCCGGTGGGTCAGTACCGCGCCCTTGGGGAACCCGGTGGTCCCGCTGGTGTAGATGATCAGCGCGCCGTCGTGCTCGGAGACACTTTCGGCGATGCCCGCCGGAGCCGCCGCGGCCAGGAAGTCCTCGTACTCGTCGGCGTCGCCGCCCACGACGATCACCCGTTCGACGGAGCTCAGCACGGGCAGGATGGCGTTCAGGGCGGGCAGCAGTTCGGCGCCCACGAACACGACGCGGGCGCCACAGTCGTTGAGCACGTAGGTGAGTTCCTCGCCGGACAGCCGCCAGTTGACCACCGCGTTCGCCGCGCCGAGCGCCGAGGCGCCGAACGTCAGCTCGAGGCAGGCCGGGTGGTTCTTGTCGACGAACGCGACCCGGTCGCCCTGGGCGATCCCGGCGGCGGCCAGCCCGCCACCGACCCGGCGGACCCGGTCGTCGAACTCGGCCCACGTCCGGCTTCGCCCTTGGAACGAGAGCGCCTCCGCATCGGGCCGGGTGGCGGCGAGCCGTCCGATCAGTTCGCCGAGCAACCGCACGTCTTCGTGCATGAGGTTCCCTCCGGGAGGCACCATAGAGCGCTCTATGGTGCCTGCGCGCCCACCGGCCGTCAAGACTCGCCCCGCTACCCGACCGCGACTCGTCGACGAGTTGTGGTCTCTTGCGCGTGAGAG
>NZ_JAYMZS010000185.1:0-12448 GCF_035828755.1 Amycolatopsis sp. H20-H5
CCCGCGAACAGCACCTTCGCCGTCGGAACCCTGGTGGCCGCCGTTTTCGCCACCGCGACGGGAGCGGCCACGACGATCGTGCCGCCGCGCCCGCGCCCCGCGACGTGCCCGTCGTCGGTCAGCCGCTGGTAGGCCTCGGTGACCACCCCACGGGACACCCGCAGGTCCGCCGCGAGCACGCGAGTCGCTGGCAGCCTGCTCCCCACCGGCAGCCTGCCGTCCGAGATCGCCAGCCGGAGCCGCTGGGCCAGCCAGGCGGAGAGCCTGCCCGATGGCGCGTCGCCGACGTCGAGCTGAAGGAAATCGGCGCCTATGGACCTGTCATCGAGGGTCACTTTGGACCTTCCCATCGGACCATTGTGCCATCAGGCTGACCGCATGGACACCGTTTCGACGTACGTGCACGGATACTCCGAGGTCGAGGCCCGGCGCCTCGGCGACCAGGCGGACACCCTCGCGGAGCTGCTGCACGCGGGCACGGCCTACTCCGCCGGGAGCCGGGTGCTGGAGGTCGGCTGCGGGGTCGGCGCGCAGACCCCGCACCTGCTCGCCGCCAGCCCCGGCGCCGACCTCGTCGCGGTGGACATCTCCGAGGATTCCCTGGCCCAGGCCCGTGCGCGCGTCAACGACCCGCGAGTCCAGTGGCATCGAGCAGACCTGTTCGCCCTGCCGTTCGCCGAGGCGTCGTTCGACCATCTCTTCGTCTGTTTCGTGCTGGAACACCTGCCGGACCCGGAAAAAGCGTTGCTGCGGCTGGGGAAACTCCTGCGGCCTGGCGGCACCATCACGGTGATCGAAGGTGACCACGGTTCGGCGTTCTTCCACCCCCGCAGCGACTTCGCGCAGGCCGCGATCGACTGCCTGATCCGCGTACAGGCCGCCGCCGACGGCGACGCGCTGATCGGACGGCGGCTGCAGCCGCTGCTGACCGGCGCGGGCTACCGCGACGTCGTCGCGCGCCCCCGGACGGTCTACGCCGACCCGACCCGGCCGGACCTGGCCGAGGGGTTCACCCGCCGCACGTTCACCGCGATGGTCGACGCCGTCCGCGACGACGCGCTGGCCGCCGGACTGATCACCCGCGCTGACTGGGACCGCGGCATCGCAGACCTCCGCCGCGTCGCGGACGAGGGCACCTTCCACTACGTGTTCTTCAAGGCCCAGGCCGTCCGGCCCGGCTGAGCAGCACCACGTCCACGACCAGTCCGATCCGGATAGCGTTGATACGTAACAGTTTCCACGTCCCATCCCGCGATCCCACTGTTCCCACCCAACACGCCGGATCGCCGCGTGGGAGCCCGATATCGGTGTCCCTGAAGGCCACCATGACGGCGTTAGACGCCGTCATGGTGGCCTTCAGGGACAGTCAAAGTTGTTGCGGCGCGAGCGATTCGGGTGGCTCAGCTCGCGGTCTGATCGCGGTGCGGGCGCAGTGCCCGCACAATCGGCGTTAGGTAGAGCTCCGCGAGCCGCTGCCGCTCGGCGGGGGAGTCGAGGGGCAACACGGTGTCGGGCGTGAGCACCAGTGAAAGCACGATGCGGACCAGGAGTTCGGCCGCGCTGTCGACGTCGGAATCGGGCAGGTCTACGTGGTCCGCGGCGATCTCGGCCCGGATCAGCCTGGCGATCCACGCCCTGGCGGCGGCGAGCAGCCCACCCGCCTGGGTGGTCAGGTTCGGCAGGATCAGTTCGGGCTCGGTGCGCAGCAGCCGGTTCAGCAGGCGGTGCCCGCGCAGGAACTCCAGGCAGAACAGCAGGCCCTCGATGAGCTTGTCCTCGGGGCGTGGGTGCAGCGCGACGACCTCGTCGACCCTGGTCAGGAACCGGCGCATTTCCCGCATGATCAGGGCATTGAGCAGCTGATCCTTCTTGGGGAAGTACCGGTAGATCGTCACCCGGGACAGGCCGACGCGGCGGGCGACGTCGTCGATGGTGAACCGGCGCAGGCCGAAGTCCTCCGCCTGTTCCAGCGCGGCGCCGAGGATCCGTTCGGACCCCTCGTCCGGCAGTTCGGTGGCCAGCGCGCGGCGCAGCAGGTCCTCGCCCGTCCCGTCCACAGTCATGGGGAGAGCTTACCGTCTTTACAGCTTGACTAAAGTTGTTACATGCGTTTTTCTGTAGTGGCGCCGATGTGGGCGCGGTCACTGCAGGAGGAGCGTCAGAGATGGTGCGAACCACCGATCGGGAGACAACCGCGCGCAGGCTGCTGAAGGCCAGCGCGAACCTGTCCTACGATCCCCATGTCGACGTCGACTGGGCCGCGCCGCTGGTCGACGGCCGTTTCTTCATCCCGGAACGCACGGTTTCGCTGTACGGCACGTCGCTGTGGGACGGGATGAGCCACGAGCAGCGGGTGGAGCTCTCGCGCCAGGAGCTGATCAACTCGGTCAGCGTCGGCATCTGGTTCGAGATCATCCTCATGCAGCTGCTGCTGCGGATGTCGTACAACACCGACCCGACCACCGCGCACGTGCGCTACGCGCTGACCGAGGTGGCCGACGAATGCCGTCACTCCACCATGTTCTCGATGCTGATCGAGAAGGTCGGCGGCCGTCCGTACCGCAATCCGCGGCCGCTGCAGTTCACCGCGCAGGCGTTGCCGCTGATCCTGCGCGGCCCGTCAATGTGGGTGGCGACGCTGATCGGGGAGGAGGTGTTCGACGCCCTGCAGCGCGAGCATCTCAAGGACGAATCCGTGCAACCGCTGGTCCGCGCGGTGATGCGCATCCACGTCGCCGAGGAAGCCCGGCACGTCCGGTACGCCCGCGAGGACCTGATGCGGCTGCTGGAGAACTCCTCCTGGGTCTCCAAGGAGTTCACCCGCGACGTCGTCGCCGTCGGCGCGGTGATGCTCGCGCGGATCCTGGCCAGGCCGAAGCAGTACGCCCGCGCCGGCTTGCCCGATCCGAAGCGCGCCGCGGAGATCGCCTGGGCCAACCCGCAACGCCGCGAGACGCTCGCGTTCGGCGCGTCCCGGCTGGTGCGATTCCTGGACGAGGCCGACCTCATCGGCGGCCCGAGCAAGAAACTCTGGTGCAGTTCCGGACTCATGGCGTGAAATCCCGAACACCCCGAGGGAGAACCAGCATGGCCAGACTCGAAACCGGCTTCGTGGCGCGCTTCGGCGGCCGCTGCGCCGAGCGCGTCAGCTCGGCGGGCGAGCACGCCGCGGACCTGGTCGACGAGACGGCCACCCTGGTCACCCACGTGGTCGACCGCACCGCGGAGCGCCTCGGCGACTACCTGCCGACACTGGCCGAGCGCGCGGGGAACCTGGTCATCCGCACCGCGGAGCGCCTGACCGGCGAGGACCGCCGATGAGCGCCGCGCCCCAGCACGAGGCCGTCGTCATCGGCGCCGGGTTCGCCGGGATCTGCATGGCCATCCGGCTGAAGTCCGCGGGCATCCACGAGTTCGTGATCCTGGAACGCGCCGACGACATCGGCGGCACCTGGCGCGACAACCGTTACCCCGGGGTGGCGGTGGACATCCCGTCCGTGACGTATCAGTTCTCCTTCGCCCAGAACGGGAACTGGCGCCGCGTGTTCGCCAAGGGCGCCGAGGTCAAGGAGTACGCCGACAATCTCGTCGCCGAGCACGGCCTTCGCCCGCACGTCCGGCTGGGCCAGGACGTGGTCTCCGCCGACTTCGACCAGGACCGCCACTGCTGGGTGGTGCGGACCGCGGCGGGGGACACGTTCACCGCCCGGTTCCTGGTGTCCGCGCACGGGGTCTTCGGCAAGGCCAACACCCCGGACATCGAGGGCGTCGGCGAGTTCGCCGGCCGGACCGTCCACACGCTGCACTGGGATCAGGACTACGTGCCGAAAGGCGAGCGGGTCGCGGTGATCGGCACTGGCGCGTCCTCGGTGCAGCTGGTGCCGGAGCTCGCCAGGGACGTCGCACGGCTCGACGTCTACCAGCGCACGCCGATCTGGGTGATGCCCCGGACCGACGTCAAGCTGTCCCCGCGCGTGCGGAAGGTGCTCGACCGCTTCGCCCCCGCGCGCTGGGTGTCGCGGGGCCTGACCAGCACGTTCATCGAGCTGGCGATGTGGCTCGGCGTCACCAACTACTCGCGGCTCCCGTTCCTGACCAAGGGCATCGAGAAGCTTTCGCTGCGCCACCTGCGTCAGCAGGTCGCCGACCCGGACCTCCGGGAACGCCTGAAACCGCATTACGATTTCGGCTGCAAACGGCCCGCGCTGTCCAACCACTATTGGCGCGCGTTCGGCAAGCCGAACGTCGAGCTGGTCACCGACAGCATCAAGCGGGTCCACCCGCACGCCATCGAGACCGCGGACGGCACGATCCGTGAGATCGACACGCTCGTACTGGCCACCGGGTTCAAATTCTTCGAGTATGACAGCGTTCCTGGCTACGCGGTGCGCGGTGAAGGTGGGGTCGATCTGCGGGATTGGTGGCTGGAGAACCGTTTCCAGGCCTACGAGGGCATCACGGTGCCCGGTTTCCCGAACCTGTTCCTCATCCCCGGCCCGCATTTCGCGACCAGCTGGTCGTGGCTGGTGATGGCCGAGAACCAGACCGCGCACGCGCTGCGCTGCATCACCCACGCCCGCGAACGCGGTGCCACCTACGTCGGTGTCCGGCGTCGCGCGCACGATCGGTTCTACGCCGCGATGCGGCGCGGGCACCGGAAGTCGTTGTTCACCACCGCGTCCTGCGCGAGCTCGAACACCTACTACCTCGACCGCGACGGTGAGCCGTCGATCGTGCGGCCGCAGGCCAGCACGACGGTGTGGTGGCGGGCGCGCCATTTCCCGCTCGACGACTACGAATGGCGCAGGCCTGTCCCGGTGCGACTGTCCGGGCAGGACACGGCTGGTGATCGCGTGTCACCTGGTCGTGGCTGAAGCTTGCCCCGGATGGCCAATTGTCGCGTCCCGCCCTTTCCGGCACGCTGTCTACTCTCGACAGCCGAAGGGACGGGAAGTCATGGCCAGCGAGTTCCAGCGACGCAAGATCGCCGGCGTGTTCGCCGCGATGGACGCCAATTCCGACGGGTTCCTCGCGAAGGACGACTTCGAGGCGCTGACCGCGCGGTGGACCGGCATGCGGGGCGTGGAGCCCGGTTCCTCGGCGCATGTCCTGCTGTCGGGGATCATGATGGGCTGGTGGGCGGCGCTGCTCGGCGCGTCCGACCGCGACCGTGACGGCCAGGTCAGCCTGGACGAGGTCCTGAGCCTGGTGGACCGCCTCCCCGCGATGCTGGACGTCGTCGCCGCGACCGCGAACGCGATGTTCGAAGTGGTGGACGAGAACGCCGACGGCGAGATCTCCGCAGCCGAATACCGCCAGCTCATCGAGGCCTGGACCGGCCGCGCAACCGACACCGACGAGATCTTCGCCCGCCTGGACTTCAACGGCGACGGTCACCTCTCCCGCACCGAGTTCGCCGGCCTGTGGACAGAATTCTGGGCGGGAAACACCCCGGAGGCCCCCGGCACCTGGACCTTCGGCCACTTCGACCTCCCCACCCCGGCTCCCCGCTAACCACCGCCCCCCCAACCTGTCATTGCCCCTGAAGGCCACCATCACGGCGTAATACGCCGTGATGGTGGCCTTCAGGGGCAGTCATCGAAGCCCGAGACTTCGTGGTGTGAGACGTGATCTGCCTCTCCTGGCACATCCTTGCCTAATGCAAGCAAAATGCTTAGCCTTGCTAAGTGACGGCGAGCGAGAGGTCTCTCACGGTGGCAGGAAGCAAGACGATCGCGGAGCTGGGTCCGCGGTACAAGTGGATCGCGTTGTCCAACACGACGCTGGGCATGCTGATCGCGACGATCAACTCGTCGATCGTGCTGATCGCGCTGCCCGACATCTTCAAGGGCATCGGGATCAACCCCCTCGAGCCGGCGAACACCAGCTACCTGCTCTGGATGATCATGGGCTTCCTGGTGGTCACCGCGGTGCTGGTGGTGAGTTTCGGCAGGCTGGGCGACATGTACGGCCGCGCGAAGATGTACAACCTGGGCTTCGCGGTCTTCACCGTGTCCTCGATTTTCCTCGCGATCACCTGGTTCCAGGGTGACGCGGCGGCGCTGTGGCTCATCGGCTGGCGCATCATCCAGGGTGTCGGCGGCGCTTTCCTGATGGCGAACTCGTCGGCGATCCTCACCGACGCCTTCCCCGCCAACCAGCGGGGCCTGGCGCTCGGCATGAACGGCGTCGCGGCGATCGCGGGCTCGTTCCTCGGCCTGGTCATCGGCGGGGTGCTCGCGCCGATCAACTGGAACCTGATTTTCCTGGTGTCCGTCCCGTTCGGGATCGCGGGCACCATCTGGGCCTACCTCAAGCTGCACGACACCGGCATCCGCCAGCACGCGCCGATGGACTGGTGGGGCAACATCACCTTCGCCGTCGGCCTGATCTCGGTACTGGTCGGCATCACCTATGGCATCCAGCCCTACGGCTCCTCGCCCACCGGCTGGGGTAGTCCGTTCGTGCTGAGCTGCCTGCTGGGCGGGCTGGCCGTGCTGGTCGCCTTCGTGATCATCGAGATGAAGGTGGACAACCCGCTGTTCCGGCTGTCCCTGTTCCGGATCCGGTCGTTCACCTGGGGCAACATCGCGAACCTCGCGGCGTCGCTCGGCCGTGGTGGGCTCCAGTTCATCCTGATCATCTGGCTGCAGGGCATCTGGCTGCCCCAGCACGGCTATACCTTCGAGCAGACGCCGTTGTGGGCGGGCATCTACATGCTGCCGATGACGGTCGGCTTCCTGCTCTCGGCCCCGGCTTCGGGCATCCTGTCCGACCGCGTCGGCAGCAGGCTGCTCGCCTCGAGCGGCCTCGCGATCACAGCGCTGACGTTCCTGCTGCTGATCCTGCTGCCGGTGGACTTCAACTACTGGGCGTTCGCGGCGATCCTGCTGCTCAACGGCATCGGCATGGGCATGTTCTCCTCGCCCAACCGCGCCGAGGTGATGAACAGCCTGCCCGCGGACTCCCGCGGCTCCGGCGCCGGGATGATGACGACCTTCCAGAACGCCGCCATGGTGCTTTCGATCGGCTTCTTCTTCAGCCTCATCATCGCGGGCCTGTCGAAGAACCTGCCCGGCGCGATGTTCCAGGGCCTGACCGCTCACGGCGTCCCCGCCGCGTCGGCCGACCAGGTGGCCCATCTGCCCGCGGTCGCCGTGCTCTTCGCGGCGTTCCTCGGCTACAACCCGATCCAGCAGCTCCTCGGCGGCCAGCTCGCCACGCTGCCCCCGGATCAGGCCAGCTTCCTCACCGGCCGTAGCTTCTTTCCGAACCTGATCTCCGGCCCGTTCTCCGAGGGTTTGTCGATCGCGTTCGGCTTCGCGATCGTGGTCTGCCTGATCGGCGCCGTGGCGTCCCTGCTCACCAAGGACGCGAAGCCCGGCGACGACCGCGAGTCGGTGGGCGAGGAGCTCGCCGCCGTGGCGGGCGAAGCCTCGGGTGGCCCCAGCGAATTGGTCTCGCCGGTCAGCGAACGCTGACCGCACGCCACGAGGAAGCGCCCGGTCCGACTGGACCGGGCGCTTCGCGGTGGGGCATCATCGCGGATCATGAGCCGCAAAAAGAAGGAAGTGCTCGCGCGCGAGACCGAGTTGCTCCGATCCGGCAAGCCACTGGAGTCGGTTCTGGCCGACCTGCGGGCCGAAGAGTTCGGCAAGATCGAGAGCATCAAGCTCGTCCGTGAGGTCACCGGCTGCTCCCTGGCCGAGGCGAAGGACCTCGTCGAGGCGTCCCCGGCTTGGACGGACGGTGTCAGCCACCAGGCCGTCCCCGCGGACCGCGACCGGCTCGCCTACGAGGAACTGCGGAAGAACTCCGGCTTCCTCTAATCCGCGCATTCATGGCGTGAAATTCGCAAGACTAAGACGGTGGCCTGAGAACTGTCGCAGCAGCCGCCGCTCGAAGCCTCGGGCGCCTGTCCTTCGAAGCCGCTCACCCTCCACAAAGGACGGAAAGTCTGCCCAATCGCCCGTTCATGCGTGCCCCTGAAGGCCACCATGACGGCGTTAAACGCCGTGAAGGCTCCCATCAGGGCACACGGCAAACCTGGGGTCGCGACTGAAGGGGACGCGGCCCTAGGCGCCAAACTGGACGCCATGACATCAGTTCCGGACGCCTTCTAAGAAAGTGGTCTATATAAATGGAATTATCGATAACGATTTTCCGGCCTGAAGCAACGCGGAGCGCGCTTCAGGCCGGTTCTGACCGCAGACTCAGACGACCTCGTTGAGCTTTCCGGTCGCGACGTCGAAGACGAAGCCGCGGATGGAGTCCTTCTTCGGGATGAACGGGCTGTTCTTGATGCGCTGGACCGACTGGCGGACGTCGGCGTCGAGGTCGGAGAACGCCTCGGCGGCCCACGGGGGCTTGACGCCGGTGTCGTCCTGGATCGACTTCTTGAACTCGTCGTCGGTGAAGGTCAGCATGCCGCAGTCGGTGTGGTGGATGAGGATGATCTCCTCCGTGCCGAGCAGACGCTGGCTGATCGCGAGCGACCGGATCTCGTCCTCGGTGACCACGCCGCCCGCGTTGCGGATGACGTGCGACTCGCCCTCGTTGAGGCCCAGCACGCCGTAGACGTTGATCCGGGCGTCCATGCAGGCCAGGACGGCGACATGCTTCGCGGGGGGAAGCGGCAGCGGGCCTTTGAAGGTCTCGGTGTACTTCGCGTTGTTGGCGAGCAGTTCGTCGGTGACGGTCATGATGCGTTCCTCACACTGAGGCTGGCGAGCGGACGCATACAGTCGACCGCCACATGCGCATATGCGCAAAGGTGCCCACCTGATGAAACGGCGGGAACGTCGAGCCATCCCAAGGGCGAGTGGTTACGAACGCGAGCGTCAGCGTCAGCCGAAGGTGACCCGCTCGATCTTCACCGGTTTCGCGGGTGCGCCGTCCAGGGGGCCGCGCTCGCTCGGGATGATCCCGGCGGCGACGATCCGGTCGAGGACGTCCATGCCGCGGACGACTTTGCCGAGCACCGAGTAGTTCGCCGGGATGGTGGCGAACGAGTGCACGATGAAGAACTCGCTGCCGTTGGTGCCGGGGCCCTGGTTGCCCATCGCGATCGTGCCGCGCGGGTAGGTCTCCTTGCCGGTGACCTCGTCCGGGAACTTGTAGCCGGGGCCGCCTTTCTCCACCTCGTAGATGTCGCCGCACTGCAGCACGCCGAGCCGGGCGGAGTTCGTCAGCCGCCAGCACTGGCTGGCGTTGTAGAAGCGCTGGAGCACCAGGCTGAGCATGTTGTGGACGCCGCAGGGCGCCGCGCCCGCACGATCGAGCTCCACTGTCACCGGGCCGTAGTTCGTCCGGAACGTGACGTCGGCGTGGCCGAGGGTCAGTGCGAACGGCAGGGGCCGCAGGACGGGACGGGCGGCCGGGTTCTCCGGTGTCGGGGTGAACTCGCAGCGCACGATCGGCGCGGCCGGGGTGGCCGACGCCGCGGGTGCTATGAGCAGCCCGGCGGCGAGAACGGTGACGGCGGCCAGTGCCCAGCGCAGCTTCATGGCGGGAAACCTAGCCGATCACCCGGTGCGGGAGCGAGGGCTACTTGCGCCAGGCGGTGCGCTGCTTGCGCAGGTCCAGCACCAGCAGCAGGACCAGCAGCAGGCTGAGCCCGACGAGCCACACGTTCTCCGTGTTGTTCTCGTGGTTGCCCTTGAGCATGACCAGCAGGAAGATCGCGCTGAGCCAGCCCGCGATCCGCGTCGCCTTGGGGAACGAACCGTGCCAGCCCCACTCGGCCGACGGCTCGTCGCGGGGGTCGACCTCGGGCCGCTTTTCGACCGCCTTGCTCGCCACGATCACTCCTTCAGACCCGGGTGTTCCTCTTCCACCCAGATGATCCCATACCTGCGTGTCGGCGCCGGACGGGACCCGCGAGATACTGAGTGACGATGACTACCTCGCGGAGTGTCCTAGTACTCGGTTCGACCGGTTCGATCGGAACCCAGGCCCTCGACGTCGCGGCCCGCAACCCGGACCTGTTCCGCGTCGCGGGCATCGCCGCGGGCGGGTCCGACCCGCGGCTGCTGGCCGCACAGGCGCTGGCGCACGGCGTCGAGGCCCTCGCCGTGATCCGGCCGACCGTGGTCGAAGACCTCCAGCTCGCGCTGTACGCCGAGGCGCAGCGCCGCGGCTACTCGCGCGGTGAGTTCAAGATCCCGCGCATCTTCGCCGGGGCCGACGCCGTCCTCGAGCTCATCGACTCGGTGCCGGTGGACGTCGTGCTCAACGGCATGCCGGGCTCGCAGGGCCTCGAGCCGACGCTGCGCGCGCTCGCCACCGGGTCGACGCTGGCGCTGGCCAACAAGGAGTCGCTGATCGCGGGTGGGGCGCTCGTGCTCGCCGCCGCGAAGCCGGGTCAGCTGGTCCCGGTCGACTCCGAGCACTCCGCGATGGCGCAGGCGCTGCGTTCCGGCCGCGCCGAGGAGGTGTCCAAGCTGGTGCTGACCGCGTCCGGCGGGCCCTTCCGCGGGCGCAAGCGCGACGAGCTGGGCGAGGTCACCGTCGAGCAGGCGATGGCGCACCCGACCTGGGCGATGGGCCGGGTCATCACGATCAACTCCGCGACGCTGGTCAACAAGGGCCTCGAACTCATCGAGGCGACGCTGCTGTTCGACGTCCCGCCGGACCGCGTGGACGTCGTGGTGCACCCGCAGTCGATCATTCACTCGATGGTGACTTTCGTCGACGGCTCGACCCTCGCGCAGGCCAGCCCGCCGGACATGCGGCTGCCGATCGCGCTGGCCCTGCACTGGCCGGACAGGCTGCCTGGAGCGGCGGCTCCGTGCGTCTGGGACAAGCCCGTGAGCTGGACTTTCGAACCCCTGGACAACGAGGCTTTCCCGGCCGTGGAGCTCGCCAGGCACGTGGGCACCGCCGGGGGCTGCCTGCCCGCGGTGTTCAACGCGGCGAACGAGGAAATGGTGGCCGCCTTCCTGGCACAGAACGCCAGCTTCACCTCCATCGTGGACACTGTTTCCGAGGTGGTGGAAGCCGCCGACCAATGGCGTCGTGAACCTCGTGACGTCCAGGACGTACTCGCGGCCGAGCAGTGGGCTCGCGCGCGAGCGGGCTCGATGATCGGCAGGGGGAAGTAGCGCGTGTTCGCCTACATCGTCGGTGTGGTGCTGTTCGCGCTGGGGATCTGCATCTCCGTCGCGCTGCACGAGGCCGGGCACATGGTTACGGCCAAGGCCTTCGGGATGAAGGTCCGCCGGTACTTCGTCGGATTCGGGCCGACGGTCTTCTCGTTCAAGCGCGGTGAAACCGAGTACGGCCTGAAGTGGATCCCGCTGGGTGGCTTCTGCGACATCGCCGGCATGACCGCGCTCGACGAGGTCACCCCGGACGAGGCGCCGCGCGCGATGTGGCGGTTCAAGACCTGGAAGCGCACCGTGGTGCTCAGCGCGGGCTCGCTGACGCACTTCATCCTCGGCTTCATCGTCCTGTACTTCATGGCGATCACCATGGGCCTGCCGAACCTGACCCCGCCGTCGACGGAGCCGGTGCTGGCGAACACGTCCGCGTGCGTGCGCGCCGCGACGACCGTGGACCAGGTCAACAACCCGGTCTGCCGGCCAGGCGACCCGGCCCCCGCGAAGGCGGCCGGGATGCTGGCCGGGGACAAGGTCCTGTCCGTGGGCGGTAAGCAGACGCCGACCTGGGAAGACATGCTGAAGGCCGTGCAGGCGGCCAACGGGCCCACCGCGGTCCAGGTGCTGCGCAACGGGCAGACGAAGGACCTCACCGTCACCATCCCGCGGGTCGAGCGGTTGCTGGCCAACGGCTCGGTCGCCGTGGTCGGCGTCATGGGCGCCGCGAAGGTCCCGGACGCCAACACCGGGCCGGTGCACTACGGGCCGGTCGCGGCGATCGGCGGCACGGTGGGCTTCACCGGCAAGATGTTCGCCGAGACGGGCCAGCGCCTGATCGAGTTCCCGAAGCGCATCCCCGCCGTGGTCAGCTCCATCTTCGGCGGCGAGCGTGATCCGAACACCCCGGTCAGCGTGGTCGGCGCCAGCCGGATCGGCGGCGAGGCTGTCGAGCGTGGCCTGTGGCCGCTGTTCTTCTTCCTGCTGGCCAGCCTGAACTTCTTCATCGGCGTGTTCAACCTGCTGCCGCTGCTGCCGCTCGACGGCGGGCACATCGCGATCTCCTGGTACGAGCGGGTCCGCGACTGGTTCCGCAAGCTGCGGGGCAAGGCGGCCGGCAGCCCCGTGGACTACACGAAGCTGTCCGCGGTGACGATGGTCCTGGTGCTACTGGGCGGCGCGGTGACACTGCTCACTGTGACCGCCGACATCGTGAACCCGATCCGCCTGCCCTAGCGGCTCGCACCGGTCGAAGTGCGCCGCCGTCCCCGGCGGCGCACTGTGCGTAACACCGGTCACCGTGACGGTTGACTTCGTGCGGGGCATCCCCCGGTAGTAGGTACGCTGGCGTC
>NZ_JAYMZS010000186.1:0-12403 GCF_035828755.1 Amycolatopsis sp. H20-H5
TTCGCGGTCGTCCAGTCCTATCTGGACACCGCACACAAGTGGGGACTGGACAAGCTCGACGCGCTCCACCAACTCTTCACCACCGGCGCCTGGCTACCACCAGCACTCACCCCAGCTGAATAGCTACGAGCTGTCCTGTCACTCGGCGTCGGGCTGATCATCTCCCATGCGACGATTCTGTACATCTACCAGGACGACATCAACGCCCGAGTCACAGCCACGAACAATGACCAGGTCAAGGAGATCACCGCAAAAACCGTCGCCGCATCGTCCCACACTCCGGTCATCGACCAGGCAACCAAGCAGATCAGCCAAGACCGTGAGCAAATCGGCAAGGAAGACAAGACCTTCACCGACGCCTCACAGAACCTCGAACAGCTGAAAAAGAGCTGGGAGGCCGACCAGGTCTGCGTCAACGGGAACCACGCGGCCAACGGCGACATCTGCGGCAACGGGCCGGAAGCGACCACCCTGCGCAAGGCTTACGAAGACTTCCGAGACAGCAAATTCCCGACGATCCAGACAACTCACGACGATAACGTCAAAACACTGAACGGCGACATCGAGAAGCAGAACCAGACCCTCAACGACGCCAACGCCAAGCGCAACGCGGAAGTCCCGGCGGCGACGAACGCGGCTAGGAACAATCTGGGCCTGCAAGCACAGAACGACGCGTTGCTCGACGTGTTGACGTCGAACTGGACAGCCTGGTTGTGGCCTGCCTTCTTCATCCTTCTTGACATCGCCGTAGCTTTCATGAAGGCCGTGCTTCCAGAGTCGGCTTACGATCGCCGACGTCGCGCGCAGGCTCGACACCGCACGCTGGTCGACAACGCGCTCATGACCCCGTTACCTCCCGAAGGAGCCGCGGAACAGTTTGCCGCCGTACTCACAAAGGCCGCCGACCGTGAGGCGGAGGTCGCGATCGCCGTGATCGACGACCGTGCCGACCGCCAACTCGAGGCGATCCGCCACCGCACGGAACGTGCGAAGGCTTCACCGCCGACTCCGGGGCAACGGCGCTGGCCCAGCAGCAGGCGCACCCGGCTCGCGGTCACGGCCATCGTCGTCACGGTCGCGGTGGTCGTCACCACCGTCGTCACCAGCGGCGGCGACGCGCCCCGCGCGGCTGGCGATTCGAGCCAGTCCTTGCACCTCCGCGACGCCATGACTCTGACGGTTCCCGTCGGAGCGATCAGCGACGGTGCCGCCGTGTCCGCCGACTACGTCTCGCCGTCGCCGTGGCAGTACCACACCGCGGTGTCGTCGCCAGTCGAATTCTCCACCCCCGGCAGTGTCGTCGGCGCACCCCGCCTAAGCATCGTCGTACCCGAGAACCTCCAAGCGGCGGCCGCCTCCGGCGCGATGCAGCTCGCCTTCCGCTCGAACGATCCGTCCGGCTGGACCGAATACCCGATCGCCTACGACGCCGTTGCACACACGGTGAACGCCGACCTCAAGCACTTCTCGACCTGGCAGTTCTGGACCTGGGATTGGGTCAGCCTCGGCGCCAACATCAACCAGACTGTCGACCAGTTCGCCGGCCACCGCGCCAGTGAGCACGCTCAGTGCACCAGCGGTATCAAGCCTCCGAAGTGGTTCAGCTTCGCAGCCGGGATCACCGACGAGCCGGCCATGATCATCCGGTCTTGCCTGCAGGGTCACCAAGGCGACGACACACTCGACGTCCAGATCGTCAACAACCGGCCCTACGGGATGGAGCTGTCCTACAACGGGGCCCCGATCGCCTACGGCTGGCACCAGCCGGCAGCCTCAACGGCCGAGTCGTTCCGGAACCTCGTCGGCGATCTGAGCGTCTCCAGCGGGCAGGGCCTCTACTTGCCACCACTGTCCCGAGCTTCGATCGGCGTCAAGAACATAGGCGGCGGCAAGCGCCAAGTGTTTTCGATCCGCCCCAGCGGTCTGACCCTCACCGCGGACGCACTCCAGATCCTGACCGACAAGCTCCTCGACCAAGCCCTCGGCAAGACACTCGGCGCCGTGTTCGCCAAGAACTCCAACGACATCTTCACAGCAACGGCCGGGAGCAAGTGCACCAGAGCCCGGCTCGCGATCAACTCGAGCATGAACGCTGTCGACGTCACGAAGTTCATCCTCGGCGACGGCCGGGAATGCGTCGAAGCACTTCTAATCGTCCTCGGGAGGAACGAGGTCCAGAAGGGCTCCGGCATGGACATGGCCAAGATCGGCGAGTTCAGCACCTGGATCACCAAACTCAAAGGGGCGACCGCCGCCGCGTTGTGGACCGAAATCTTCGACAAATACGCCACCGCGGTCGACTACTTCACCGACAAGAGCGTGGAGATCAAAGAACTCGGCTTCGGGTTCAGCATCCTCGCCCACAGCAGCATCAGCGATCAGCCGGCACCTCCCCCGACGAGCACGCCGAAGCCGACCACACCCGCTCCGACCGCAACCAAAGCGGCACCACCGAAGCAGGCACCCACGACCACGGTGCAAACTCCCAACCTGCCCCCTGCGCGCCCTGCGCCCGTGACTACCCCGGCACCGACCCCGCCGCCGGCCCAGGAGGTTCGGGTCAACGCCTACGACAACTACGGACCGGTGACGACGGCCGGCTCGGCCATGTGCTCCGGTACTCCCTCTCGGCCGGAGTCGATGCCCGGTGGCACCGTCGCGCAGGAGTTCACCGTCGGCAGTGGCATCACCTACCTGGAGACAGCCACCGTCCAAATCGATCGGAACTCATCCATGGCCGTGCACGCCGCCTTGTCAGTGAACGGAGGCACCCCGGCCACCGACGACAGAACGCCCGCCGATGACACGACCTTCACCTTCGGGAGAGTTCCCGTCCACGCCGGTGACAAAGTAACCCTCACCCTCACCTGGTCCGGCACCGCCGGGAAGCTCGACACCATCTACACCACAGGCACCCCGCCGGGATCCCACCTCGTCATCACGAACACCTGCTCCGACTACGGCAGCCCACACAACCTCGACACCACAAGCACAGGTCTACGCGCGACCATCTCAGGCGTGAAGTCCTAGTCGACCTGCGTGACTTTTAGGTGCCCCACCGCGCAGGCCAGCAACAGCCCAGGCCAGGCCCGGTCCTGGCCGGTGATCGACATGAACCTGACGACGGTGCACACGTAGGCCAGCAGGCCACTGGGCAGCGAGTGCAGCGTGGGCCGGACTCCAAAGTCGCCGGAGGGCGTCAGGCGCGGGGCGGAGTGTGGCTGCTGGCTTGCCGCAATTCGGTCAGCCGACCAACTGCCCCTACAGCCGGAGACGCCGACGGCGACACAGCAAGTGAGGTCGGCGACGTGCTTGGCGCCCATGAGGTTTGGAGTTCTTAATCGTCGTGCGGTTCTGCTCCAGGTCGGCCTTGCCCTTGAGCAATGAGTACTTGATGGCCCGATCGAGGATCCGGTTGGCGACGTTGCTGCGGCCGAAGCGTGCCTTCAGCGCGCTGGAGGCGCTCAAGGCGGCTTGCCCTAGGACTCTGCCGCTTCTTCGGCCGTGCGGCAAACATCCGCAAAATAGGTCCGGACACCACTGCAGGTACACGTCGGCCGGACGGGGCACCGGGGTTGGCTTCCTGCACATCGTCCCGGACCCGCTACCACCGGATAGTGGCTATCTCGCTCCGACGACGCCGGTAAACAAGTGGCCAGTCCGGCCAGCGGTCTGGGCACACAGCTCGTATAGAGCGATGGCGGCCTCAATTGGGCAGGGAGTTGGCCGCGAGACTCTTAACCTGACTCGCGGTCACCGATTCCGCCCAGGTAGGTTCGGACAGGCTCAAGTCAGAGATCGACTCCTTGCGCGGTCTGATCAGCAACTTCCCGCTCCGCTGTGTCTAATAGCGGAGCGGGAAGTTGCATCCCGGAATCCGAGGAGCGCGCGATGGGCGTCTTGGCCCCGTTGAACGACGGGCCCCTGGGTGCAAGCCACCGTCTGAGCCAATTGCGGACCTGCTCCGCCTGCTCGCGACTGTGGCACATGGCCACAAAATCTTCTGCTTTTGTGGAACTCGGGTCCCAACCTCACGACGACCGCAAACAGTCGCTCAGCAGCGCTCGAGCATCATGCTCTCAGAACGCCCGCCACCTTTCATCCAGAGAAATTTGATCTTTCAGCTCGCATCAGCGGCACTTCGGTGACAGTCGGGTCTCGTTTGCCAAGCCGCCGGTAACGCGACGCACCTGAGTCGCGACCATAACGCTGTGAGTCTGTCGATATGTGACACCCGGAGGTACGACGCGAAATGTTTCTGCCAGAAGAGGCGATCGAACGTCTGCTCACGCAAGTGAAGGACATCTCGAGCGGCATACTTGACGGATTCAGCGACTCCATGATGGTCACACTATCCCAGCTGGTGGCCGACCATGCCGTACTCGGACCTCTGTTGCACGCATTCAAACTGACACCGACGGATACCTCCTCACAACATATACTGAAACAGAACATTGAACGAGAGCTAGTCGAGGATGCGGCATTTGCTACTCAGTTTCACAGGATCGTCATTTCCGTTCGAACCGACTACCATGGCGAAAACGAGAGCACTCAGCACGTCCTGATCGGTCGCGATGCCAGATCGCCCAAAACTTTCTCCGCAGGCGGACACCTAGTCAATGGCAACTTCAACCACATCGGCGATCGCATTCGCAATATCCACAAAAGCAATGGCGGCAAGTTAGGCATTGGAATCAGCCTGGCGATCATCGTCGCCGTCGTCATTCTGCTCGTCGCACTCACCTCTTCCGCTGATGGAAGCGACCCTTCGACTACCCCATCGTCGGCCGCGATACCTGCGGCCTCGAGCCCGACGGGGACGCCAGCCAGTTCCGAAGCTGGCGATCCACTCCCCGAACTTCCCACAGGAACGGAGTTCTACCGCCCCACCTCTGGCGAAGACTTCGTTTCCGGAGGACAGGTGCTCGGCGTGATGGACGAGAACCCGCCACAGGCGCCAGTTTTTCGAGCGATAGACATCCGGACAGGTAAGCAGCACCCGGGTTTTCCCGTACCGACCGAGGCCAGTTCCGGCGGACCAGGAACCCACATCAGATGTGCCTTCACCGTGGTTTCGCGCCAGGACGGCATGAATATGCTGCTCACGGTCGACCGGATGCAAACGCCAGCAGAGGGCACCGTCCCCTCGACCGAGAAGCAGAGTCTCGTAGCGCTCAACGCTCTGTCCGGCGAACCTCTGTGGACCGTCGATTCTCGAACAGTCGAGCGCCCCGACAGCCCAGTGGCGATACCTACCTCCGGGTGCCGACTCGACCCTGCGTCCACCCTCAGGCCGTCCAACGTGTGGTTCTCCTCAGACAGGCTGCATGCTCTCGTAACGTTCGGAACGGACCAAAACGTCGTAGTCGACCTGCAAGACGGCGCCCATCGCGAAGTTCCCGAAGGAGCAGTCTTGCTCGGGAACTGGGTCCTCGTCCCGGTGAGCAAAACCTCTGACGGGTCATACGATCCGAGGTACCTCGACGTCGTCAACCCGTCCGACGGCACCAACGCTGGCCGCGTCGACGATCGGGTAGCCGCGATCTTCGTGAAGCAGCTATCAGCGTCACCTGACGGCGAGACACTGTTGAACACAGCCGCGAATCCCGACGAGATCGCTTACAGCCTGCCGACCGGCAAGGCTCTTTGGAAAAGCTCACACAGCAAAACTGGACTTATCGACGGTGACGTCACGAATACTGCCATTATCGACGGTACGACTGGCGGCGGAGCATCGAGCGGACAGAAGCTTCTTGCATACTCGGTTAGATCTGGAGACAGGTTGTGGAATATTTCGAACCTGAACGGCTACTGTGGCAAATTCGCCAATAGGGCGTATGTGCTTGCCAATGGCCAACTGGCAACGCTCGACCTGGCCAGCGGCAAGCAACTTGCCTACGATCCAACCGTCCAGAAATGCCCGGAAATCCAGGACGGAGTCATGAGTCAGAATACTCCTACAGGCGTGGTGATCATCAGGCTCTGAGCTGCTAATATCCAATCGATGCACCCCTGAATCAGACCGCATAGGAACCCTTGTTGACAACACAACACTTGAGCTGAAATCGAGGCAAGTTTCCACCAGATCACCCGATCAGGTGAACTGCGACGCAGGTGACACTTCAAGCAAACCGGTGACTTCCGCTCGTCGCGCCGCGATGTCTACCTCGACCAGCGGCAGTGCCCGCGGAAGTGGACGTTCGAACCACGCCGTTCCATCGTTCACCAGGACGCGGCGAGCTGCTCGGGCGAAAACACCGTCGCGCATCACCCATCCGTTCACGCCCACGTGACCAGTATCGCCGCGCAGCCACGGCCACTCGTATCCGCGACGCGTCCAACTGGAGACCGACGGCCAGATACACTCGTTGGGCAGGTCGGCATGGCCCACCCCCTTCGGCCTGCAGGCCGTGGATCAGCCAGTTCTAGTCGCACGCCCGTGTCGTGCCCGGGAACTCGGCCTCCGCGCTGAACTCCGCCTGCGCGAACCAGCGGCGTTCAGCTCGTTCCTCCGGGATACCGATGGATTCCTGCAGTGGTGAGCGCCCTATCCGGGCATGGTGACTCATCCGTCGGATCCGCTCATGCCGCCGAGCGGTCGTTCAGGAACGCGGCGGCCCAACGAACCGCGTAGCAACCCGTTCAGCCAGATTCCAAAATTTGACCGCGGTGGTCCCCCGAGTTGTTACCTTTCTTGGTCTAATTATCACCTGGACGACACCAGTGCTCCACGGATACGTTCCTGCGGCATCGAGTCGGCATTTCTTGTAACGGACATCCGTCGCTGGTCGACTTTGCATCTGACGACCATCATCCGAGCGCACCTCGGTCCTCTTGCATAGAAAGTGGTGGGTGAGCTGCCATGAGGTGGCTAGTTTTTGGCAGGTTGACCCTTCCGGCCCTTGTTGCTGACATGCTGACGCGGTGCCGAAAATGGATCATGTAACCACCGAGGTCAGGGATGAAATTCGCCGTCTCCGGGTAGGACGTGGTGTCATGGCAACCAATCTGATCGATAGGATGGGCTCGCACCTGCGCGCCTGGTGCGGTGCGCAACGCGACCCCGTACAGCTTCGGTCCGTACTGGTCCAGCACATCCTGGCCTGCGCGGGCGCCCTCTCCGACGATCGTCAGGATGCCCTCGCCATCAGCTTGGCCATCGACAGCGATGTCGAGCACCTGGTCAAGTTCCAGGATCGCGTCGATCACTTGGCCTTGCGGCTGGCGGTCAGTCCCAGAACGACACTGCGTCGGATCAACGACGCCGAGACAGAACTCGCCGCTGAGATCGCCGCCGATTTGTCCGCGACCACGGCCGGCGGACACTTCGTCCAGTCCTACTACGTCAGCAAGTACCAGGCCATCGTCGACAACACCGGAGCTCACGCCGATCCGGCGATCGTGGTCGTCCATCAGGAGCGCGAAATCGTCTGCATCCAGGACGGACTCGCAGAGCTTCCGATCCGCTTCCAGCTGCCGGACCACCCGGACACCCCTGAAACGCAGTTCTCGGCCCGGGTTCAACACGGCGGCCGGATACGGTCCCAGCGGCGGCTCTCTCCTACAGGCTTTGAACTTGTTCTCAGCCTGCCGTCGACGATGGCTCGACGGGAGTCCCACCGATTTGGGCTCAGCTTCACCTTTCCTGCTGGTTTAATTCGCGCTCACCACGTGATCACCGGTGAAGTCTCGATCCGCCAGTACCGATTGATCGTCAAGTTCCACCCCGACCACCAGCCGACCTGGATCAGGAAAGTTGAAGGGGAGGATATTCGAACCCTTGACGCATTCGCTGGCAGACCCGCAGCTCCATATGGAGCGATCCAACTCGACGCGGTTGGTGAAGCACTCCTGGACTTCGACCGCCTCAGTCCGCACCTGGCCTATGGCGTCCAGTACTGCTGGGCCGCCCCGCCAACGGGTGGCCGGTGACCGCCGGCCGGGTGGGCCCGCGGAATCCGCGGGCCCACCGAATGATCCCTCAGCGACGGCGCCGTGGCCGCGACGAGGGGCGACCGCGCCAGTGGGCGACGCCCGTAAGAAGGGCCTTGACGCAGTTTACGGCCAACGTCAGCGCCGCCCGGCACAACCTGTCCAGGTCGGTGGACAGCAGTACCAGCAGAACGCCTGTGACAACCAGAAAGACACCGAAGTTGCCACCCGTTCCGGCGGCCAGCAAGGGATAAGCAGTCTTGAATTCCATAGTTTCACCTCGTACGTCGAATGAATCGGACGAGGCAGAGAATTAAGTCTCAAAGGGTGTCCGCCCTTTCCCGTGCGGACACTTCCGCGTTTGCGGCAGTTCAGCGGCGCGTCCCGGCGTCCGAGCAGTCGGACACCGAGACAGTCGAGGATGCCGCCAGGGATCGAAAGGGAGGATCGGTCAGTGAAGGACTCAGGCGTGCCGCCCGAGGAGCTGCTGCGCGACTTCCGGCAGTTGTTCACCGCTCAGACGAAATCCCTCAGGGCGCTGGCGACGGCGTCGCACGTCGGTGTGGAGACCATCCGCGGTTGGAAGGACGAGAACCGATTCCCGAAGAGCGGCGAAGACTTCCTGGAAGTGGTGAGAACATGTCTGAAATTCCCCAAGGAAGGAGCGCCCGCCCCGCCGTGGCGCCTCGAAGAATGGGCGATCCGCTATCGCGAGGCAAAGTGGTTACGGGACAACGAGGCGGACGATCGGCGCCCATCGAAGCCGGTGCCCATCCTGCCCGGCCGACAAGAACCGTCGGTGCAGGTCTACGACGGTGACTACGTCGTCGGGTCGAAGAACTCCGTTCACATCGGAGACGTGAACCACCACCTCGGCCCCCAATGACAACAGAACGGCGATCCGCCGTTCTGGAACTAACAACCAGAGGAGCATCTGTGGACAGCAGCGAAATCAGGATCAACAATGGGGTCCTGTGGATCGACAGCGAGGCCTACCCACTGCGGAACATCTCCCGCGTCGGTTCTCGATGGATCGACCCGCAGCCGATCAAGGCGGCCGCGGTGAGAGCGTTCATCATCCGTACTTTCATCTGCTTGATCGTCGCGGGCATCGTGGGAACGGGTTCCGCAGCCGGCGGCGTGATCATCTTCTTGGCCGGCATGGCAGTGCTCATTTGGCGTCTGTCCTTGGCGCTCAAATTACAGCCGATCTATGGGCTGGTTCTCAACACCTCGGGTGTTCAGCAGGACGCGGTCTGGAGCTACGAGGAGGACGAGGTGAGGAAGCTTGTCGTCGCGATCACCGAAGCGATCGGTCACCCGGACACGGCTCAGATGATCCTCAACCTCAACCACGTCGTCGGCGGCGATGTCATCCAGCAATACGGCTCCGCGAGCGTCGGTAAGCAGGTCGGTGCCGGGGCCGGGAGGTGATCGATGACCAGCGACGAGCAGTTCCGCGTCGAGAACACGAACCACGTCCGTGACGGCGATGTCATCCAGCAGTTCGGCGCCGGCAGCATCGGCAAGCAGGTGCACACCGGCGCCGGCGACAACGTGCTGCACAAGAACGGACCGGTTTCCCCGGAGACCGTCGTCGTCCAAGACGGCGACTACGTCGCCCAGGACAAGACCACCAGCCATCGCGGCAATGTCAGGCACCATGTTGGGCAACGCCCCGATGCCCACGAAGCTGCTCGACCAGAAGACGAGCAGTAAAGCGCGTTGGATGCTCTCCCACGTCCCTCCGGTTCGGCCCTCAGAGGCTGACCGGAGGGAGGTGGAACTCCAGTCGGGGCGTCGGACTTGCTCGGTAGTCGTTCGGGTCATCGGTAGCCCTGGCGATTCTCGCCGTCGCCGGGGCGCTCGCACTGCGCATCCTGGTCATCCGAGGGTCCGAGACGACTTCAACCGGCGAGTTGACCTACTCGAGGTCCAACTCCGGCGTCCCGCAGGGACGGCGTGGCAGCCGCGATGGCCTTGCGAGTAATACGTTCCGCGCGCGTCTGGAGTTAGGCGGCCGACCTCATAGGGCATGCCTGACGGGGGACGATGGCGGCGGCGGCTTCCGCGCTGTCGCGGACCAGTTCTGGCAGGACGTGTGCGTAGGTGTCGCCGGTGATGGTGATGCTGGAGTGGCCGAGCAGGTCTTGGACGACTTTCAGGTCGGCTCCGGCGGCGAGCATGAGCATGGCGGCGCCGTGGCGCAGGTCGTGCAGCCGCACCGGCGGGAGTCCGGCCGCGGCGACGATGGCGCAGAAGACGTCGCTGACGTAGGCGGGGTGCAAGAAGGTGCCGTCGGGGTTGGTGAACACGAGCCCACTGTCGGTCCAGTGCTCGCCGAGGGCCAGCCCGATCCGCCTTTGTTTCGCCTCGATTGGTTCCGAGAAGTTGCAAGCGAATGCAGATTTGCTGTTTGCCGTCACGTGGAAGGTGCCACTGTTGTGTGTAACTGATCAGGTTGGATTTTCGGCCGAGGTGGGCGGTGGTGCTTAATTCCAGCAACGGTTCATGGTGGCCGTCGAGCGTGACTTCGACCTTCGGCGCGTCGGCATCCATGCCGGACCAGGCAGCGTAGACCGCGACTGTGCGGCAGTAATTCAACCTCACGGCAGATCTGGTCAGCCTCAGTTTCCTGCCGCCCCAAACTATGAACAATCTGTTGGGCGGCGCCGTCACCTCGATCACGGCAGCGGCGCCTATGCCCCACGTTGGTCGGCTAAGGCCACCTCGATCGTCCCATCGCCGCCTGCGGGATTCCCCTGGACACACCGGTTCCGGCTAAACGAGCTGCACACCTACCAAACCTACGAAGAGTGCGTAGGAGGGACATTACGCAAGCATCGGCCGTTGGCGCGGTGGGACGCGATGTCACTCCTGCGTCTGCAGGCACGTCGCATGCACCTGAGTCACGCCGGGCACCGATTCGGCCAGAATCGTCGCGACGTGCCGGTCGGTCTCGTTGTCGAACTCGTCACCGATCTCGACCACGCCCCCGGCCACGGCAATGGTCCAGCGACCCGGTTCCCCGTACTCCGCCAACCGGTGACGCACGTCCGCGGCGATGGTCCGGTCGTCCCGGGCGATGACCCGTACCAGGTCACGCCGCGTGATGATGCCGACGACGCGGGAGCCATCAACGATCGGCATGCTGCGCAGGCGGCTGTCCAGCATCGCGATCACCAACTCGACCACATCGGTACCCGCACCCATCGCCGTGACCGGCGTGGTCATCACCTCACCGACCGACATGGCCGGGCTCCGGGTCGCGTCCTCGCTGTTGTCCGGGTCGGAAGCGTTGTGATACCGGGCATCGCGGGGAAATCGATCACGCAGAAGATCGGCTTCGGTGACTATGCCGATCAGGCACTCATCGTCGTCGACGACCGGCAACGCGGTGAATCCCTTGTCCGCCAACATGCTCGCTGCCTGTTTCACCGGTGTTCCCGGCGTCACCGTGATCACCGGGACACTCATGAGGTCGCGTACTCGCATCGGGCCCCACCTTTCTCGATCGGAGACTGCCGACGCTAGACGCCGCGGGCGGTGAACTCTGTGGTCCTTGGTCCCCGGACACCGGGACCTCTGTCACCCCCTGCCCCGGAGCAAGTGGTGAGGTCCGCTCGTGAAACAGCTCGGAACTGTGGCGAGATTCGGCCGGACTGTGACCTTTCGCACCCGGCGTTCGACTCGCACTCGCGGAGCCGCAACACTCTTCCACGGGAAAGCCGTACGCGTAAAGAACACAGTGACCTGGGCCGTTCTCACCCTGGGACTCCTCACGGGCGGCTGCGCGACCGCCGGACCGGCTCCGGTGGCACCGAGTGCCTTACCGGCTAGGACATCCGTTGTAGCCCCGCCAGCTGCAGCGATCGTCACGACGCCTGAGCTGTCTGCGCCCACCACCACGACACCGCCAGCGCCATCGAAAACGACGGTCAGTCCGAATCACTGTGGTGATCACGCCTACTGGAACGCGAAGAAGTCAGGTGACCCCGGAGACTATGTGAAGGCCTGCGGTGTGTGGCCTTCCTGGATCGACCGGGGAGACACCCCCTGCCTCCGCGGTGAGAAGAAATGCAGTGTTCGTAAGAGCACGGTCAGGCAGCCGCCCACTGCGGGTTACGAATGCCGCGATGGGGACGAGTCGAAATACCAGGTCTGCGCGGGACACGAGGCTTGGGTCGACGGCCAGGTGGAGTATGCGAACTGCGTGGACGGCGGGGGCAGATGGGACGTCGACGAACAGCGCTGCGTGCGCGAGTGACGTGCGGGCGGGCGATAGCCGGGCACCACTACGAGACGGCCGGCGGGCGGTCTTTCACCCACCGCGTGACGTGCTCAGCGGCGTGCGTGACCGCCTCGGGCAACGTGGCGAACACGTGGCCACGGGCGAGAATCGGGGCCAGGGTGCCGACGGTGGCCAGAAGGCGGGTGTGCTCGGGGGTGGCGCCTTTGAGCAGGACGGTCA
>NZ_JAYMZS010000187.1:0-12247 GCF_035828755.1 Amycolatopsis sp. H20-H5
CTGACGCTCGTCCAGGTGCGGCAACAACACCGCGAACTTCGCCGCCAGCACTGCCCCGATGTCCCCAGCCTCACGCATACCACAAGCATGACAGCTACAACCGGACTCTACGGGTTATTCATCGGCGAGCCCCTAGCAGGGAGGACGTCATCTTCGGCGGGTTCGACGTGAGCCGGTTGCCCGCGTGGTTGCGTGCATCCAGCGCGCAGTGCATGTTCCGCCGTCGCATGCTCCTGACTGTCACCATCGGCGCCGACGAGACGTACATTCGTCTCCTGAGGCTCGCCGATGCTGAAAACTTCAACCATCACTGGTTGTCCCCTGCTCGTGGAGATCAGATCAGGCGTCGTCATCAGTTGTGGGAGGAGACACGCACAGCGACCGAGTACGCCGACGCGACCGCGGAAAGACAGGAGTACTTCGGCGGGCTCTTCCCGACCAACCGGTCCTGGGGCGGCCTTCGTACCCAGCGGGCGATCGCACAACTGACTAGGTGAACTTGTCAGCCGCGCGTGGGTCGTGGCCTGTGGTGCGCCGGAAAGTGTAAACACGGCTGGGCGGCTGCGTATCGTAGCTGTCCGCCGGCACCATCGACGACGACTTGACCGTGAGGAGCGAACGAACGTGAGCGCCAACTTGTCCGTGCTGGGCTCGGCCCTTGTCGGGGACCTGATCCGCGGTGTGTGCGCCGCGGAGCGAGATGACTACAGCTGGCGTGACCCGCATGAGTACCTGGTCTGCGGCCGGTGGCTCGCATGACCACACCCTCGTGGGTCCACGTTCTGGCGCTGATCAAGGGCGCGGCGGAGAGCACCTCTGACGTGCACTTCGGTTCGCTGATGGGCTTCGACAGTCATGCTCGGGTTGCCGTGGCGCTGGGGCTCGTCGAAGATCTCCGCGGCGAGTCGGGCGCCGACGATCGCGATGATGACATCGTCGTGACGGCAGCGGGCTGGTCGTTTTATCACGAGTTCGAGCTCGAGCGCCTTCCGGCCGGGCGCGCGAACAACTGGCCACGCCTGGCCGAGGAGCTGGTCGAGTCCGCTGAGGCCGCGTTGCAGGAACACTGGAATCGCATCGTCTCACCGTGATGTCCACGTCGATGTCGGGGCAACCCTCGCGCTCGGGGGAGAGGTCTATTGACCGGACTACGGGACGACACGCCGCAATGATCCCAACACCGAGCGAGAGTTGATCTTTAAATCTCATCCATCTTGTTCAAGGAGGTGGTGAGATGTTCGACGATCTGGGCCGGGACATCGCAACGATTCAGTTGCCCCGATGGGGACGGGTGTTGCAGGCCGAAGGATCGGTGGCATGGCTGGTGGTGGACGACGATGGCAAGCCGGTGGAGCCGATTCGGCGGTACCTGACCGACTTCGCTGCCAGAGATACCAGCCTGGGGTCGGTTCGCAGCTACGCCTACGTCTTGTTGCGTTGGTGGCGGTGGCTGCGCGCGGTCGATGTCGAGTGGGACAAAGCGACGCCTGCCGAGGTCCGCGACCTGGTGTTGTGGCTCCAGCAGACGACCAGGCCACGCCGGTCACCGAGAACGGTGTCGGCGGTCGCCGCGGGCACGATCAACCCTGTCACCCGCAAGCGGCATCTCGGTGACGGGTATGAGCCGCGCACGATCCGGCACGCCAACGCGGTGGTCCGGGCGTTCTACGAGTACTGGATCGAGGACGTCCAGAAGGGACCACTGGTCAGCCCGGTCCCGCTCGATCGACGCTACCGGGCTCGTCGGCCGCATGCGCACCACAACCCGTTGGAGCCGTTCCGACTGGACGGGAAGATCTGGTACAACCCGAAGTTGCCGAAGCAGCAGCCGCGGGAAATGCGGGAGGAGTCCTGGCGTGACGTATTTGCCGGACTGCGCTCCAATCGCGACCGGGCACTGATGTCGATGGACATCAGTTGCGCGGCCCGCGCAGCCGAACTACTCGGCGTTCGCGGTATAGACCTGGACTGGGGCGATCAGCTCGTGCGGGTGATCCGCAAGGGCACTGGCGCCGAGCAATGGCTGCCGGCCAGCCCAGAATCATTTGTCTGGCTACGGCTCTACCTGTCAGATCTCAGGGAACCGCTGGACCCGAACGATCCGGTCTGGTGGACGCTGCGGCGGCGCGACCGAGGCGATGGGCTGCGTCGGCAACCGATGAATTACGAGGCACTGCGCGCGGTCTGGCGTCGGGTAAACGCCCTGCTCGGCACGAACTGGACCATGCACGACCTACGGCACACCGCCGCGCTGCGCATGTCCCGCGACGAGACGACGTGCAGGTCGTCCTCGGGCACGCCCATCTGTCTATCACCGCCGACATCTACACCGTCGAGGACGAAGTTCAGGTTATCCGCCGAGTCCAAGGACACCTGGCCGACCGCGAACGCCGCGCTCACCAGCCATCTGCACCGGTGGCCGCGGGTTACGACGCCGAGGAGCTCACGGTGCTGTTGGGAGGAACGCTCTCGTGAGGTCTCTGGACACAGGCTACCGGGGCTCCGCTCGCGCGCCTCATCAGTTTCGACTTCTCGACGAGGAGGCTGATGACGGAAGCCGTGTTGGAGAAGCAGACCGCCTGTCGATCAGCGAGATCCTGCTGCGATTGCCGTCGTTGCCTATGTGGTCTGTCGGGGATACCTACGATCGTCGATCGCGGATGACGGGGGCTCGGCGGATCCTGGAGTGGCTGGAGACCCAGGCGGGCGAGGGCTGGCAGCAACGCTGGGCACTCTCCGGCGCTGCCGACGGGATGGACCAGCCGTGGCTGACACGGCTGGCCGAGGGCGACTCTCGGGCGCCGGTGACTGCACGCAACGAGCTGGCCGGCGGCGTGATGGTCTTGCTGCTGGCGCGGGTGGTCCTGCCCAGCTACGCCTTCCTCGCTTCCTACTCGGCGACGCGGCTTGACACCTACACGCGGCTTACGTTCCGGCCGGACTTGTTCGCGCGGATCGAGGCGACAGCGGAGAGCCTGGACTTGCCGGTGCGGCAGTTTGAGGACGGGCTGGTCGTCCTGTCGAAGATCGTCCTGCAATACGGGCAAGGACTTGGACTGTCTCACTGCGGACGATCTGATCGGCTTTCGCACGTGGTCGGCTCGACGCAAGACCGGCACCAATTTGGTTCTACCAAGCCGCACGTTGCTTGGCGTCTGTTGAAGGGGATTGTCGACCTGGGGCACGACACGATGCTGGAGGCGCTGCGGTTTGGGCAAAGCTCGGTTCCCGAGATGGTGGACAGCTATGAGGTGGCTTGTGGGCCAGTCAGGGATATTCTCGTCCGCTACCTGCGGGAGCGGCAGTCCGCGATGGACTACGCCTCGTTACGCAGCCTGGCCCGCAACCTGGTGAAACTCTTCTGGACCGACATCGAGCTGCATCATCCCGGAATCACCACACTCCACCTCGACGACGAGATCGCCGCTGCCTGGAAACAGAGACTGATGGTGGTGCGCAAGCCCGATGGGACCATCAGCCACGCAGGCAGTTCCGTGATGTTCTGCTCCAGGTCAGGGCCTTCTCGCTGCCGAAGGGGCTGCAGTAGCGCCGTCTTACCGGCAGGCCGAATGGGGGCTCCCCGCACACAGGATGCTGAACATGCCAACCCGGCCGGCGCGATCGCGCCGTAAACCGGCTCTGTACAGCGGGAACCGGTCGATGTGGACGCAATGCGGGCCCGGATCGTCGCGAGTGTCGTCCTGGCTGGCGCTGGGAGACGTTACGAAACGTATAACGCCCTATACAGTGCTCGTGGCCGTTGCCGTCGATGAGCTTCTCGGATGTCGAAGTCCGTTTGCGCGGTGCTCGTCAAGACATGTGTGCCGTATGCGGGCCGGGTCGACAGGCCGTCAGGCGGAACGGGCGGGGCGGCGATCTCGAACGGTGTTTCCAGACCCTCCTCCTGGCGCCAGGTCTGAACGTGGGAGGGCTGCGCATCTGACTCGGGCACGCCAGGTCAGCTCCGGCGTGCCCGAGTCGGGTGATGCGGCTGGGTGACTATTGCTTCTTCGCCAGTGGGTGGGGTTCGCCGGTGAGGGCGGCGAGTGCGGTGGCGACCTCGGCGGTGTCGGCTTTGATGTAGGTGGTAGTGGCCGCGTCGTTGCCTTCGGTGTGGCCTGCGTAGGCGCGGGCGACGGCGTAGCCGAAGTTGCGTTCCACCCAGGTCAGGGTGGTGTGGCGGAGCCAGTGCGCCGACACCAGGAGGCTGGCTGCCCAGGGCAGGTGCCTGCGGACGCGGTTGAAGAGGTGGTCGTAGCGGCGGCTGGTGATGGGTTTGCCGCTGGCATAGCGCAGTAGTTGCTCGCCCGGGTCACCGGTGCCGCGTTCGTCGTGGTGGGCGACGAGGTGGCGCATAAGGGTGGGGGAGACTGGTTGCCAGCGTTCGGTCCCGCCTTTCTCTCGCAGCCGGATCATGCACTGGGTGCGATCGAGGTCGCGTGGACGCAGGGCGAGGGCACCGCCACGGCGGCAGGCGGTTTCTTCGTGGATGCGGCAGATGAGGGCGTCGAGTTCGGGGTCGTCGCCGGTGGTGGCGACGATGTCGTTGAGTTCGGCCAGTCGGTTGTCGGGCAGGGCGCGGCGGGTGGAGGCGTTGCGCCGTGGTTTGGTGACCCGGCGGGCGGGGTTGGCCCGCACACTGATGAGGTCTTCGTTCTCCAGGTGCCGGTAGAGGCAGCGGACCGCGGCGACGAAGTTCTCCGCGGCGTTGCGCCCGCCGCGGGAGTTGCTGCGCACCACCGCGGTCTCGCGGACGGTCTCGGACATCCTTTTGATCTCCGAGGCGGTCACCTCGTTCATGGCCCGTGGACCCCAGGCGGCCTCGGCCTTCTTCCAGTACGACCCGTAGGAGCGGGCGGTCATGGCAGTGACCAGGTCGGTGACGACCGGGATCCACTCGGTGAACGTGGGCACCGGCGCGCGCGCTGCCGTTGTGGTGTTGTCGTCGGTGTCGAGCAGGTCGACGGGGTCGACGCCCATGCGGGCCAGCAGCAGCCGGGCGGCGTCGAGTTCGGTGGTGGTCGCGGTGTCGGTCACGATGTCGCCTCCGGTGCGGACAGGGTGCGGTGGAAGTCGCGCAGTAGTGCGTGCACGACGGGTTCGGGGTGTACGACCAGGACGTCCTGATCGGGGTCGGCGACCAGCAGCACCCTGCTGCCCGCCCTGGCACCGCAGCTGCTGCGCACGATCGCGGGAAGCGCCACATACGGTTTGCCAGGCATCGTGAAGAGGCCGTCGTCGCGCCGGGCGATGAGCACCGAGGTGCGCAGCAGCGTGAACAGCAGCCGGTCGCCGGGCCGCCAGCCAAGCGCGGCGACTACGCCGCGGTCCTGGATACGGCCGGACGCGTCGAGCAGGGCGGTGGAGAAGTGCCGCCCGCCCGCGGTGCTGTCATGGACCGGTGGGGGCAGGGCCAGCGGGAGGGTGATCGCAGCGGGGCGCTGCGCCGGTGTCGGCGGGGCGACGCGGCTGGGGAGGGTGACGGGTACGATGACGCCGCTCATGAAAAACCTCCCCGGTACCTGTCGCACGGGGAGGGATCGACCATGATCAGTGTAGACGAGCAGGCCGTACTAAGGAAAAAGTAGAGGCCCACCGTAGTGGGCCACTCACTCTGTGTTGCGGGAGATATCCCGTGAATATGTGTCCGAGGGGGGACTTGAACCCCCACGTCCGCTAAGGACACTAGCACCTCAAGCTAGCGCGTCTGCCATTCCGCCACTCGGACTTGCTGAAGAAAGACTATACCGTCGCAGGGGCGGGTTTCTCAGGGGGTCCGTCTTCGGTTGCAGGGTTTGTCTGGCAAGGTCTTTTGGTTGGACTGCGGCCGAGGTGTCATGGCGGCAAGTTGAACGTTTCTGCTGGTCAGAGTGTACCTTTGCGTGGTTGATCGCTATGCCTGCGGTTGGTGAAGCTCCGCGGCGTGACCGCTTAGTGTGTTCGCCCTGTTGTCTTACGTCACTGGGAGTGAGGCGTCGCGGCCTCGTTGCGGTCGTGGCTTCCTCCGAACGGAAGAGTTGCCGACTGGGTAAATCCGGGACAATTGACGTCTGTGACCGGATACCGCTGGGGGTGACGTGCCGTACAAGCTGGTGAATGATCAGCCCGTTGAGGCGCCGGAGGACGACCTGCTCGGGAGCGGCGCGATTGCGGCCGGTATCGCGTCCATGATCGTCGCGTCTCGTGCGGCCTCGCCGCTCGTGCTGGCTGTGGACGCCAGCTGGGGTATGGGGAAAAGCACCCTGTTGCGGCAGATCGAGGCCGAGCTCCCGAAGTCTTCCGGCATCATCACCGAACGGTTCAATGCCTGGACCGCTGGCGGCGATCGTGCGCTTGAAGGGTTGATCAAGTCGGTTCTGGTCAAGCTGGACAAGAACGTGGTGCGTCGCTGGGCCCGGCAGGTCTTGAAGCGTAAGCGGATCACCGGCTTGGCGAAGCTGGTCGCCGGGGTCACCGGCTTGGCGAAGCTGGTCGCCGGGGTCACCGGCCGGCTGCTCGGGGTGAACCGGCTCGTGGACGAGATCTGGGCGCGACTGTCAGTGGACGCGAGTTCTGGCAACGAGCTGCGCGGACTCATCCAGGGCATGTTGTCCGACTGGGTGAAAGTCGATGGTGGCCGGGCGCCGGGCCGGGTGCTGGTGATGTTCGTCGACGACCTGGACCGGTGCTCGGACGAGGTCGTGGTGAAGGTGTGCGAAGCCGTCAAATTGTATCTTGACGCTCCGGGGCTCATCTTCGTCCTTTGCTGCGACCAGGCGGTCCTCGCCAGGGGCGTGTCCGGCCCGGCTCGAGGTGGGCTCGGGGAGGGCCGGAGCTACCTGGAGAAGATCGTGCAGGTGGCGTATCGGCTACCGCAGCCGGAGGACGGCCAGGTCAGGAGGCTGATAGACGGGTGCGCGCGGCGTTCGGGCACGACCGCGCTGATCGACGACACGGTCGCCGACATCCTGATCGACCGGACCGGCCGGAACCCCCGCAGGATCAAGCGCATCATCAACAGTTTCGTACTCGAGCACCAGCTCGATCCGGCTTGGCAGCGGCCTCCGCTCGGCAGCACGCAGCTCGTCACCGCGATCCTGCTGCAGCAGCTGTACAGCCCGTTCTACGACATGCTCGTGCGCCAGTATCAGACCGCCGACCTGATCGGCGAGTTCCTCGACTATGCGGACGTCCGGGAGCTGATACCCACTCCGCCGGGCCGGGAGGACGATCAGTGGTGGGTGACCGTCCGCAGGTCGTTCGAAACGCACCGGGTCGCCGTTCCGGATTCGTTCGCCGAGTTTCGCGAGCTGCTGCCGGCCGGTTTCCAGGAGCTTGAACGGGAACTTCCGGAGGAGTTCGCGGCTTGGGTTCGCGACGAGGCGTTCGTCTCCCTGCTTCGGGGGATCGGCGGCCAGGAGACGCGGGATGCGTTGCGCCGCAAGCTGGTCAACCGACCGCTGGCGACCGAGCAGATCCCGTCGCCGCTCTCAGCCGAGTGGGAGTCGTCGAGCTCGGCGGTCCGGCTGTCCGACCGTGACGAATCCGCGGATTTTCAGGGCAGGCGCTTTGTTTTCGTCGACGACAACCCGCCCAGCGTGGCGGAATTGGCTTCGATGCTGGAAGAACGAGGCGCCGTGGTCAAGATTCACTCGACGTCCGCGAAGGCGCTCGTGGAAGTCGCCCAGCTTCCGCCGGATGCCGTCGTCTCGGACATCACGCGGGGCAAAGACCTGGAGGCCGGTTTTACTTTCGTCGAAGAGCTCCGGCGACGAGGCTACGACCGGCCGGTGGTGTTCTTCACCGGCCGCGTGACCCCTCAGCGGCGTGATCGCGCGCTGGAGCTTGGTGCCGAGATCGCTGTCGCGGAGTACGCCGTCGTCGCCATCCTCCGCAGCGCGCTCAAGGTGGCGCCGCCGGTCGGCATCCAGGTCGGCGGCCTCGCGGGCCCTTCCCGGTGACTTTGGGCCGCCAGCCGAATTCGCTCGATCGTGTCAGCGAGGCTGCTCCGTGACCAGGACCTGTTCGCCGGTGATCGGTTCCGCGAAGCGGTGAACGCCCAGTTCCATCCTCGTCGGGGCGGCCGCGCACGGGCCGGTGAACGCCCCGTCCCGAAGCCGGCCGTGGAATGATGACGTGTCCACAAGGTGGTCCCGTTTTGGGGCCTCCGACCCCGCTCGGTAGCGCTGTGACCGGGGCGGTGTCCGGTTTCGGAGGCAGGGGAGTACCGTCGGGTGCGACCATCATTTGGCCGGATGGCAGGATGTGGTCTGAGACCTGGGCTCTAGTGAAGCCCGGGCTCGGCAGAAAGAAAGTTGGCGGCATGGCTCAGGGCACTGTTAAGTGGTTCAACGGCGAAAAGGGTTTCGGGTTCATCGCCCAGGATGGCGGGGGTCCCGACGTCTTCGTGCACTACTCGGAAATTCAGGGCAACGGTTTCAAGTCCCTGGACGAGGGTCAGCGCGTGGAGTTCGAGATCGGCCAGGGCCAGAAGGGCCCGCAGGCCCAGGGCGTCAGCGCCATCTGAGCCACCCTTGGCAGCAGGGGGTCCGTGCCCGTTCAGGGCGAGGGCCCTCTTTGCTAGTTGTTGTTCCAGCGCGCCTGGGGCGGGAGTTCTTCCTGCTCCAGGCGCGTTCCTGTATCCGAAGCCTTGGTCGTTCCAGTTTGAACTACTGGACTAGGCTGCGAGCATGGAACCCGACTGGCTCGACGAGAGCGAACTGAAGACCTGGGAAGGCTTCCTCGCCGCGGGCACCATGGTGAATCGCCTGGTCGAGCAGCAGCTCAAGCAGGACGCGGGGCTTTCGCACCCGCAGTACGAAGTGCTGGTCCGGCTGTCGAACGCGCCGGAGGGCGAGCTCCGGATGACCGAGCTCGCCGGTGTGGCGCTCACCTCGAAGAGCGGTTTGAGCTACCAGGTGACCCAGCTGGAGAAGGCGGGCCTGGTCCGCCGCCGGTCGTGCCCGACCGACGACCGCGGCGTGGTGGCCGGGTTGACCGACCTGGGCTGGGTCAAACTGCGCGCGGCGGCGCCGGGGCATCTCGCCATGGTGCGCGAAGTCTTCTTCGACGGGCTCACGAAAGCCCAGCTCGAGGGGCTCGCCGACGGGATCGGCGCCCTCGTCGGGCGGCTGCGCGACGAGGGCTGACCGCGCCTCAGAACGGGAAGCCCGCGTGCTTCCCGGCGACGGTGATCCACCGGGTGTCGGTGAAGGCCTCGACGCCCCAGCGGCCCCCGAACCGCCCGTAACCCGTCGACTTGACGCCCCCGAACGGCGCCTGGGGCTCGTCGTCGACCGTCTGGTTGTTGACGTGCACGATTCCGGTGTGCAGGCGGCGTGCCAGTGCCAGGCCGCGCCGGGCGTCCTCGGTGAGCACGCCAGCCGTCAGGCCGTACGGGGTGTCGTTGGCGATGGCCACCGCCTCGTCGTCGCTGTCGACGACGATCACCGTGCAGACCGGCCCGAAGATCTCCTCGGCGAAGATCCGCATGTCCGGGGTCACCCGGTCCAGCACGGTCGCGGCGTGCCGGGCGCCGTCCGGCTCTCCGCCGCCGGCGAGCACCCGGGCTCCGGCGTCGACCGCTTCGGCGACCAGCGCCGCGACGCGCTGTGCGGCCCTGTCGTCGATCAGGGGACCGATCACGGTGCCGGTGTCCGCCGGGTCGCCGTGGGGCAGTGACGCCGCTTTGGCGGCCAGCCTGGTGGTGAACTCCTCGGCGACGGCCCGGTGGACGAGGACCCGGTCGGCGGACATGCAGATCTGGCCCGCGTTGGTGAACGCGCCGAACGTCACCGCGTCGACCGCGTAGCCGAGGTCGGCGTCGTCGAGCACGAGCAGGGCGTTCTTGCCGCCGAGTTCGAGCACCGCGGGCTTGAGGTGGCGGGCGGCGGTGGTGCCGATGATCCGGCCGACCTCGGTGGAGCCGGTGAAGTTGATCACCCGGACCCGCTCGTCGGCGATCAGGCTCTCCGCGACGGCGGCGGCATCCTCGCGGGCGTTGGTGACGACGTTGAGCACACCGGCGGGCAGTCCGGCCTCGCGCAGCACGTCGGCCAGGAACAGGCCGCAGGCGATCGGGGCGTCTTCGCTGGGCTTGAGCACCACGGTGTTGCCGACGGCCAGTGCGACGGCGAACGAGCGGACGCCGAGGATGAGCGGCGCGTTCCAGGGCGCGAACGCGCCGACGACCCCGACCGGCTCACGGACGGCGAGCGAAAGGGCTTCGCCGGTGTCGGTCGCCAGCACCTCGCCGAGCGGTTGCGTGGTCGCCGCGGCGGCCTCGCGCAGGATGTTCGAGGCGAGGCCGGCGTTGAACAGCGCCCAGCCGTGGACGCCGCCGACCTCGCGGGCCATGATCTCGACGGCCTCGTCCGCCCTGGCCTCCAGGACGTCCCCGGCCTTGAGGAAGATCCGGCGGCGAGCCGAGGGAGCCGTCTCGGCCCACTCGGTGAACGCCTTGTCCGCCGCGTCGACGGCCCGGCGGACGTCGGCGGGCTTGCCGGCGGCCACGGTGGCGTACAGCTCGCCGTTGTAGGGGGTGTGGTCGCCGGTGGTGGCGCCGTCGAGCGCCGGGACCTCTTCGCCGCCGATCAGCAGTTCACGCTTGATGACCATGGGGTGCCGGGTCTCCGATCGAAGTTGTTCAAAATTGAATCAAGTCCGGTCACCGTACAGCGCGGTGTGGAGCCGGACAATGATCCCCGGCGCTCAGTCGCCGCTGGACGGCGTCCGCCGCTCCTTCGCGTTCGCCCGGCCGCCGTCGGTCCCGATGCCACGCACCGTGAGCAGGACGGCCAGCGCGGCGCCCGCGGTGAGCGCGATGTCGGCGACGTTGCCGACGAACAAGCCGTTGTAGTCCAGGAAGTCGACGACGTGGCCGCGGGCGAAGCCGGGCGCGCGGAACAGCCTGTCGAGCAGGTGTGTCGCGGCGCCGCCCAGCATCAGCCCGAACGCGACGGCCCAGCTGCCCGAGCGGACACGGCCGACCAGCCAGCCGAGCCCGGCCACGGCTGCCGCCGCGAGAATCGCGAAGATCCAGGTCGAGCCCGAGCCGATCGAGAAGGCCGCGCCCGGGTTGTAAAGCAGGCGGAGCCGGAGGAAGTCGCCGAGCACGGGGATCGGCGCGTGGCCCGCGAGGGCCGAAACGGCCCACGCCTTGGTCAGCTGGTCCACCACGAGAATGGCCAGTGCCACCGTCACGCCCGCCCGCCAGCGGACCGGAGCCGCTCCTTGCTCGGTCATGGCGGCCAGCCTAGCCAGCCTGGCGGCGCCGTCGACCGGCATACTCCCCACGAGCGAAGGAGATCATCGGATGAGCGAAGAAACCTCGGACCTGAGCCGGACGCTGGGCTGGCTGGCCGCGGGCACTGCTTTCCTGCACGCGGCCGTCGACCGGATTCCCGACGACGGGCTGCGCGAGCCGAGCGGGCTGCCAGGCTGGAGCCGCGCGCACGTCGTCGCCCATCTCGCGCGCAACGCCGAGGCGCTGGGCAGGCTCGCGGGCTGGGCCAGGACCGGGGTCGAGACGCCCATGTACGTCAACGCCCAGGCGCGCAACGCCGACATCGAGGCGTCGGCCGTCTTCCCGGCGGACGTGCTGCGGGAGGAGCTGGCCGCCACCTCGGCCGGTCTCGACGACGCGCTGGCCCTGCTCGATGACGACACCTGGCAAGCCGCCGTGCGCAACGCCCAGGGGCAGTCGATGCCCGCCACGACGATCCCGTGGATGCGGACGCGGGAAACCTGGCTGCACACCGTGGATCTCGCGGCCGGCGCGACCGTCGCCGACCTGCCCGCCGACCTGCTGGACGCGTTGCTCGGCGACGTCACCACCGCGCTTTCGGCCCGCGAGGGCTGCCCGGCTGCCATGCTCGAGCCGGACGATCGGACCCGGAGCTGGCGGCTGGGCGAGGCGGGCGGGCCGGTCGTGGCCGGGTCCGCGGCGAGCCTGGTGGCGTGGCTCACCGGTCGTGCGCCGCGGCAAGGTGCGCAGCCGGAGCTCGCCAGCTGGATCTGACGCAGCGGTCCGGCGCGTCGGCAATCGCCTCAAGGACGCCCTGCCGGTGCGCTCGCTGCTGCTCGTGTTCCTGAGAACGCGTCTGAGAACTGTCGCAGCAGCCGCCGCTCGAAGCCTCGAGCGCCTGGCCTTCGAAGCCGCCTACCCTCCACAAAGGACGGAAAATCTGCCCATTCGCCCGTTTCATACCGCCATGACCGTTTCATGCGTGCCCCTGAAGGCCACCATGACAGCGTTAAACGCCGTGAA
>NZ_JAYMZS010000188.1:0-12139 GCF_035828755.1 Amycolatopsis sp. H20-H5
CGTGAGTGTGGGACTCGCCGGACCACCCGCGAGTCCCACACTCACGTGCGCGAGTCCCACGCTCGCGAACGTCGTGTCCCACCCCCGGACACTCCGCGTTCCCCGTTCACAACTCGTGGACGCGTGTGCGCGAAAGGCCGTCACGCGTGTCTGGACTGCCGTCACGCGTGTCTGGACTGCCGGGACTCGCGCAAAGCTTTGGCGGCGATCTGCACACGCGTGACGGCAATCCACGCACGCGTGGCGGCGATTTGGGGGTGGGGTTAAGAGGAGGCGAGGGTGGTTATGTGCCATCGGCCGTCCGTTCGTTCGGCGGTGACGCTCAGCTGGGCCGCGCCGGTGCTGCTCTGGCCGCCGTCGCGGGTGCCGGTCTGGTCGAGGAAGACCAGTAGCGCGGCGCGGTCGCCGTCGAGCATCTTCACGCCGGTGGTCACGGCTGTCGAGGTGACGACGAGTTTCTGCTCGGTCGCCAGCTTGCGGACCTCGCCGAACAGTTGCCGGTACTGGTCCAGCGCGGTGCCCGTGAGGAGGTCCTTGGCGACCGCCTCGCTTTTGGCCTGGTCGTCGTAGCGGTACGAGAACACCGTCGCGAGTGCCTGGCTGACCTGCTTGCTCGCTTCGGCCGTGGTCGTCGTGTCGACCAACGCGGTGTTGTGCGCCATCGGACCACCCGCGTCGCGGGCCTCGGCGTAGAACCAGGTGCCGAAACCGCCCGCGAGCAGCGCGAGCACCAGGAACAGGGCGGGCCACAACCGGGATTTCGCGCGGGCTTCGGGCGTCTCCGCGACCGGCTCGGCGAGCGGGAGTTCCTCGTCATCCACAGGGTTGTCCACAGGTGCGTCCACCGCGGCCAAGTCTCCGGTGCGCTCGTCTACCGCAGGTTCGTCCACAACTGGCTCGTCCACGGCGGGTTCGTGTGCCGTGGGTGGGTTCGGGGTTGGGGGGCGGGGTGTGGGGGGCTGGCGGGAGCCTGCGACGCGGACGGCGCGGCGGTGGGGCTTCAGGGCTCGTTGGGTGTGCACGACGTCCTCCCTATGACTGCGTGACCGGGATCTGGCCGAGCGCGGTGACGCGCCAGCCGGCGGGGGTCCTGGCCAGCTCGGCCTGGAAGCGGTTGCGTTTGGTCACCGGATCGCCGCCGTCGGGTTTGACCTGCAGCTCCACCGACGCGATCACCTTCGCCGTGCCCGCGCCACTGTCCACTTCGGTCACCGCGGCGTCGAGGACCTTGCCGTCGGTGACGGTCTTGGCCTGGGTGATGCGGTCGAGGCTGCCCTGCTGGTCCGCGGCGAGTTCGTCGTGCAGCGCGCCGGTCGAGGCGTCGAGCCAGCGCTGGTAGCCGGGACCGGCCTGGCGATAGTCCAAAGTGGTCAGCGTGGCGACGGCCTGCTGCCCGGCCTTGAGCGCGTCGTCGCGGACCACCGCGCGGCCGATGCCGTCGTCGTGGGCGGCGTGCCACCACGCGTAGCCGAACCACGCGGCGAACGCGATCGCGACCACCGCCAGTGCCAGCGAACCGAAACGCAGGATGCGGGTCTTCATGTCACTCCTCTCACCGGCCACCGGTCGGCGCGTTCTGCGAGCCGCGCACGCTCGACGGATCGCCCTTGGGCAGTGAGCAGCGCGCGTTGGTGTTGAGCGGGTGCGTCGAGGTGTCGAGGCCGTTGCGGTAAGGCGTCCCGCCGTAACCACTCGTGCAGGGCGGCGGGTCGAAGAAGGTCAGCGACAGTCCGATGTGGACACCGTCGGGGCGGATGACGTGGGCGCCCGCCGCGACCGCCTGCGGCGCGGTGACCAGCAGCTGCTCGATCCCGTTCTGCCGGGTCTCGAGCACGTCCGCCGTGGTCAGCAGGTTCGCCAGCATCGCGCCGAGGTTCGGCCCGGCGTCGCGCAGCAGCGCGCTCACCTCCTGCGCGGCCGCCGGGACGGCCGGGAGCAGCTTCCGCAGGTCCCCGTCGGAGTTCTTGAGCGTCTCGGCCAGCAGCCGTGCGTTGGTCCCGAAACTCCGGATCGAGTCCGCCTGCTGGACCTGCGTCTTGAGCACCGTGTCCGCGTCGGTGACGAACGTGGTCAGTGGCGCGACGTGCGCGCTCGCCGTCTGGACGAACTCGATCCCCCGCCCGATCAGCTGATCCAGCGCGGGCCCGGCACCCGAGGTCGCGTTGTAGAGCTCGTCGACGACCGTGCGCAGCGCCTCCCTCGGCACCGACGCGGCGAACGAGTCGAGGTTCGCCAGCACCACGTCCACCGGCAGCGGGATCCTGGTGTCGGCCTGGGTGATCACGGACCCGTCGTGCAGCATCGGCCCGCCCTCGACGCGGGGGCGCAGGTCGACGTACTGCTCGCCGATCGCCGACCGGTTCGCCACGACCGCCTCGACGTCGGAGGGCACCTGCGGCCCGCCGGAATCGAGCTTGAGGTCGGCTTCCATCCCGGTGCCGGTCAGCCTCAGGTCGCCGACGCGCCCGATCGGCACCCCACGGTAGGTGACCTCGGAGTTGGTGAAAACCCCGCCACCGCTGGCGAACCGCGCCTTGACCACGTAACCGCGGTCCCACACCAGCTTGTCGAGCCCGGCGTAGGTCGCACCGAGGTAGGCGATCCCGACCACCGCGATCACCACGAAGATCACCAGCTGGGCCCGCACGACTTTGGTCAGCATCAGCGGCCGCCCCGCGTGTTGAGTTTCAGGAACCCGTTGAGGTAGTCGCCCCGGATGGTGTCCAGCGCGCTGTCCGGGAACGGGAAGGTCAGGAGCATTTCCATCGCTTTGGGCAGCGCGTCCCCGGAATCGGCGAGCCGTCGCAGCGTCGGCTCCAGCGCCTTGAGGTCGGCGACCAGGTCGTCCTTGCTCTTGTTCACCGTCTCGACGGCGACCGAGGTCAGCCCGTCCAGCGACTTGAGCATGTTCACCAGCGCGACACGCTGCTCGTTCAGCACCCCGATCCCGGGCGCGAGCTGGGTCAGTGTGGTGTCGATCTGGTCCTTGTGCGCGTTCAGCGTCGCCGCCAGCTTGTTGACACTGTCGAGCGCGCGGGTGATCTCCGCCTTGTGCTCGTCGAGCCCCTTGACGAAGATGTCCAAATTGGACAGCAGGCTGCGGGCAGCGCCCTCCTTGCCGCCCAGCGCGTCGTTGACCTGACGGCTGATGTTCTGCAGCTGCGCCACCCCGCCGCCGTTGAGCAGCAAGGAAAGCGCGCCGAAGACCTCCTCGATCTCCGGCGTCAGCGTCGAGCGGTCCAGCGGGATCGTGGTGCCGTCGACGAGCCTGCCGGACGGTGTCGCGTCATCGGGCGGGGCGAGCTCGACGAACTTCTCGCCGAGGATGCTCGCCTGCCGCAGCCGCGCCACCGCGTTCGCCGGGAGGTCGACATCGCCGTTGACCACCAGCACCACCTGCGCGCTGTGCCCGTCCGGCGACAACGCCACCTTCTCCACCCTGCCGACCGCGACGTCGTTGACCTTCACCCCGGACTGCGGCACGAGGTCGAGCACGCTGGCGAAACTCGCGTTGACGTGGATCGGGTGCGTGCCGACGGAAGCGCCGCCCGGGAGCGGGATGTCGTAGATATCCGCACCACTCGAACAGCCGGTCGCGCTCAGCGCGAGTACCACCAGCGCGGCGAGCTTTACCCGCGTGCGGATCATTTCGCCCCCTTGAACTCGTTGAGGTTCGCCCGGCCGTCGATGGACCCGGCGGCCGGGTCGTAGGCGTTGAGCAGGTTGGTCAGCGCGTTGGGCGCGGTGTCGAGCGCCTCGCCGAGCGACGCCTTCTGGTCGGCGAGCACCTTCGTCACCGACGCCAGCTTGTCCACATTGGACTTGATTTTGCCCCGGTTGTCCCGGATGAAACCCTGCACGACGCCCAGCGCCTCGGTCAGCTCGGTGAGCGCTCCCGAGAACTGGTCGCGCTGGTCGGCCAGCACCTTGTTGATCGAGGCCAGTTGCACGATGGCCTGGTTGACCTGACTGTCGTTGGCGGCCAGCATCGCGGTGAACTTGCTGATGTTGTCGACTGAGTTGAACAGGTCGTCCTTCGAGTCGGCCGCCGTGCGGGCGAAGTCGCCGAGCTGCCGGATCGCCTCGCCAAGCGGCTTGCCGTTACCGTCCAAATAGGACGCTGCTTTCGTCAGCACGTCACTCACCGCGCCGTCTTTGTTGGCCCCCTTCGGCCCGAGCGCGGTGGTCAGGTCGTTCAGGCTCGACAGCAGCTGGTCGACCTCGACCGGTGTCGCCGTCCGCTCCTGGGGGATTTCCGCGCCGTCGGCCAGTTTCGCGCCGCCGGAGTACACCGGCGCGAGCTGGACGTACCGGTCCGCCACCAGGCTGGGCGTCACCACGAGGGCCGACGCGTCCGCGGGCAGGGCGACGTCGTCGCGCAGGCTCAGGGTCACCTTCACGTTGGTGCCGTGCGGCTCGACGCTGTCCACCGTCCCGACCGCGACCCCGAGCACCCGCACGTCGGTGTTCGGGTAGACCCCGACGGCGGCGGAGAAGTAGACCTCGACCCGGTTGCGGCCCGGCCCGGTGGCGAACGCCGTCCAGCCCGCGGTGACCAGCAGCGCGAGCACCACCCCGAAAGCCAGGCGCCGCAGCAGGTTCCGGCGCCGCGAGCGGGCGCCCATGTCCTCGAGCACGACCGTGTCGGCCATCAGCGTCCTCCGGTCTTCGGCGGCACACAGCTGCCGGGCGGGCCCGCGGCCGGGATGAGCCCGCAGATGTAGGTGTCGATCCAGTGCCCGTTGCCGAGCGTGTTGCCGAGCAGGCGGTAGAATGGCCCGGCCAGCCGGAGGCTGTCGTTGAGCTTGTCCTGGTTGCGCTGCAACACCGTCGCCACGCGGTCGAGCTGGTCGAGCGCGGGCCCGAGCGTCTTCTGGTTGTCCGCGACCAGGCCCTTGAGCTGGATCGAGAGGTTCTTGACCCCGCTGAACAGCTTCGCGATCGCGTCCTTGCGGGCGTTGAGCTCGGTCAGCAGCGTGTTGCCGTTGCGGATCAGCGAGGACACCTGCTGCGAGCGGTCGCCGAGCGTTTTCGAGATCTGGTTGGTGTTCGCGAACAGCTTCGTCAGTTCCTCGTCGCGTGACGCGAGGGTCTTCGACAGCGCGGAGATGCCGTCGAACGCCGTGCGCACGTCCTGCGGGGTCGACGCGCCGAGCGTCTCCGACAGGACCCGGAAGCTCTGCGCGAGCTGCCCGGTGTCGATCGCGCTGACGGTGGTCGACAGGTCGTTGAACACCGCGGTGACGTCGTAGGGCGAGGTCGTGCGCTCGAACGGGATCGGCTGATCGGGGTCGAGTTCGCCGTTGCCGACCGGGTCGAGCACCAGGTTCTTCTGCCCCAGCAACGTCTTGATCTTGATCGCGGCGGTGGTGCGGTTGCCGATCCAGGTGTCCTTGACCCGGAACAGCACGGTCACGTGGTCGCCGGTGAGCAGCACGTCGGACACCTCGCCGACCTTCACCCCGGCCACCCGGACCTCGTCGTTCGGTTTCAGCCCGGCCGCCTCGTGGAACTGTGCCGAGTACGTCGTGCCACCGCCGATGATCGGCAGGTCGTCGGAGAAGAAGGTGGCGCCGCCGATCAGGAGCATCAGCACGGCCGTCACCGCGCCGACGATGATCGGGTTGCGCTCGCGGAACGGCTTCCAGTACTGGGGCCGCTTGAACCTCGGGATCAGCCTCATCAGCGGCACCGCCCCGCGGTCACCGGGATGCCGACGGGCGGGCCGCCGGGCGCGGGCGCGGCGTCGGACTGCACCGAGCACAGGTAGAAGTTGGCCCAGGAGCCGTAGGACACCAGCGTGCCGATCCGGTCGTACTTGGTCGGCAGGTTGGTGAGGAACTGCTCGAAGACCGGGGTGTTGTCGGCGAGGTTCTTGGACAGGTCGCCGAGCGTGTCGATGCTCTGCTTGAACGGCTGGCGGCCGTCCTGCAGCAGGCTCGCGGTGGCCGTGGACAGCTCGCCGAGGCCGCCGATCGCCGAGCCGATCGGTTTCGCGTCCGCCGCCAGGCCCGAGACGAGCTGCTCGGTGGTGTCGACCAGCGCGTCGAACTGGTCGCCCTTGGCGTTGACGGTGTCGAGCACGGTGTTGAGGTTCCCGATCACCTGGCCGATCACCTGGTCCTTACCGGCCAAGGTGGACGTCAGGGAAGCCGTGTGGCGCAAGAGGCTTTCGATCGTACTGCCCTCGCCCTGGAGCACCTGGATGATCTCGAACGAAAGCTGGTTGACGTCGGCCGGGTTGAGCGCCTGGAACAGCGGCTTGAACCCGTTGAACAACGCCGTCAGGTCGAGCGCCGGGGTGGTCTTGTCGAGCGGGATCTGGGCCCCGGCGGACAAGGTCGTGGCCGTTTCGGGGTTGCCGGGGTCGACCGAGAGGTACCGCTGGCCGACCAGGTTGCGGTACCGGATGGTGACAGTCGCCGAGGTGGACAGCCAGCGCTTCCGGTCGATCGAGAACTCGACGTCGGCGAGCCGGTGGTCGACCACCGCCACCGAGTCGACCTGGCCGATGCGCACCCCGGCCATCCGGACCTCGTCCCCGGCGTTGACCGAGGTCGCGTCGGTGAAACGGGCGGTGTAGGCCACCGTGTCGGCGACCCCGGCGTTCGCGATGACGATCGCGAGCACGCCCGTCGCGAACACCGTGACGAGCAGGAAGATCGCGCCCTTGAGCGCGGGTCCGGCGATTCCCCTCATCGCAGCGTCACCTCCGTTCCGCGCAGCGCCGGGCCGGCCAGCACGCTGCTCCAATCCGGGACGTCGCCGGGTGCGACGCCCATCGCGGGCCCGAGCAGTTCGGCGACGAGACCTCGTTCGCCCGCCGAGTTCGCGGGGCCGAGGTCGCCTTCGGTGGCGAACGCCGGGACGGTCGCACTGCCGCCGCCCCCGCCGTAGCACCGCGGGCCGCCGCCGGCGTTGTAGACCGGGTCGTCGCGGCCGGGCACGTATTTCCCGCGGGGTTCCTGCACGGTGAGGATCGCGTGCAGGCCCGGCTCGTTCGTGCCTTTGCCGAGTGCCTTGTCCATCAGCGGTTTCATCTTGTTCACCGCGTCGAACAGGCACGGGAACTCCGGTGAATACCGGGAAAGCAGCTCCAGCGTCGGGCGGCTGGCGGCGGAGACGTCGATGAGGTTGCGGGAGTTCTTGCGCAGGAAGTCGTTCAGGTCACCGGACGCGGTGGTGACGCTGGTGTAGAGCGCTTCGAGGTCACTCTTGCGATCGACGACGGTCTTCGCCGTCACCGAGAGGTCGCTCAGCGCGGCGAGGATGTCCGGCGCCGCGCTGGTGTAGAGGTCCGCGGTGTCGGCGAGCCCGGTGATGTCGGCCTTGAACTGCGGCATCAGCGGGTTGACCTTCGCGAGCAGGTCGTTGAGCTGCACAATGCTGTCTCCCAGCGGTTTCCCGCGGTTGTCCAGCGCCTGCGAGATGGCGCCGAGCGAGCTGTCGAGCTTCTGCGGCTGCACCGCGCGCAACAGCGGCAGCAGGTCACCCAGCACGCGTTCCAGCTCGATCGCGTTGGCCGAGTGGTCCTGGGTGATGACGGCCCCGGCGGCGAGCGTGCCGCCCGCGGGCTTGTCCGGCAGGACGAGGTTGACGTACCGCTGGCCGAACACGGTCTTCGGGAGCAGCCGGGCGGACACGTTCGCGGGCAGCTGGGCGATCGTGGCCGGGTCCATGGCGAGGTCGATCTCCGCGCCGCCGGGCGAGCTGCGCACCGCGCGCACCGTGCCGAACGGCACCCCCTTGACCTTGACGTCGGCGCCCGCCGCCATCTGGTTGCCCACGCGGTCGGTCTTCAGCGTCACCAGATCGGTGGACACGAACTGCTTGTCGTAGATGGCGATGGCGAACCACGCGAGCAGCGCCAGGATGACGAAGAACGCGACCCCGGCGAGCTGGGTGCCCAGGCGGCGGCTCATCCCGACACCTTCACCGTCGTCGTCGCGCCCCAGATGGCGAGGCTCAGGAACAGGTCGAGCACGCTGATCAGCACGATCGACGTCCGCACCGCGCGGCCCACCGCGACGCCGACCCCGGCCGGGCCGCCGGTCGCGCGGTAGCCGTAGAAGCAGTGCGTCAGGATCACCGCGACGCTGAACACCAGCACCTTGACGAACGACCACAGCACGTCCTCCGGCGGGAGGAACAGCGTGAAGTAGTGGTCGTAGGTGCCGCCGGACTGGCCGAAGAACAACACCGTGGTCAGCCGCGAACCGCTGTAGGACACCAGCAGGCCGATCACGTAGAGCGGGATGATCGCGATGAACCCGGCGATGATCCGGGTGGTGACCAGGTACGGCATGCTGCGCACCGCCATCACCTCGAGCGCGTCGATCTCCTCCGAGATCCGCATCGCGCCGAGCTGCGCGGTGAACCCGGCGCCGACGGTCGAGGACAGCGCGAGCCCGGCGGCCAGCGGCGCGATCTCGCGGGTGTTGAAGTAGGCCGTCAGGAAGCCGGTCAGCGCGGAGACGTTGATCTGGTTCAGCGCGCTGAACCCCTGCAGGCCCACGGTGACGCCGGTGAACACGCAGAGCCCGACCATCACGCCGACGGTCCCGCCGATCACGGCGAGCGCGCCGCTGCCGAAGGTGACCTCGGCGAGCAGCCGCACCACCTCACGGAAGTACCGCGTGAGCGCGACCGGCACCGCGGCCAGCGCACGGACGTAGAACAGGAGCTGGTCGCCCAGGTCGTAAAGGCTGTTGCCCGGCCGCTTCAGCGCGGCACGGGCGCGTTCGGGAACGCTTGTCACGTCTCAGGTTCCCTTCGCGGGCACGAGCTGCAGGTACAGCACGGTGAGGATGGTGTTGACGAAGAACAGGAGCAGGAAGGTAATGACCACGGACTGGTTGACGACGTCGCCGACGCCCTTCGGGCCGCCCTTGGGGTTGAGCCCGCGGTAGGCCGCGACGACCCCGGCGAGGAAGCCGAAGATGAACGCCTTCACCGAGCTGGCCACCAGGTCGGGCAGCTGCGCGAGCGCGTTGAAGCTCGCCAGGTACGCGCCGGGCGTGCCGTCCTGCACGATCACGTTGAAGAAGTAGCCGCCCAGCACGCCGACGACGCTGACCAGGCCGTTGAGCAGCACCGCGGCCAGGATCGAGGCGAGCACCCTCGGCACGATCAGCCGCTGGATCGGGGAGACGCCGAGCACCTCCATCGCGTCGATCTCCTCGCGGATGGTGCGTGAGCCGAGGTCGGCGCAGATGGCGCTGCCGCCCGCGCCCGCGATGATCAGCGTGGTCACGATCGGGCTGGCCTGCTGCACCACGGCGAGCACGCTCGCCGCGCCGTTGAACTGCTGCGCGCCGATCTGCTCGGTCAGCGAGCCCAGCTGCAGCGAGATGACCGCGCCGAACGGGATCGACACCAGGATCGCGGGCATGATCGACACGCTGGCGATGAACCAGAACTGCTGGATGAACTCCCGCACCTGGAACGGGCGCCTGCTCATCGAGACGACGATGTCGAGCGCCATCGAGCACAACCGGCCGAACTCGCGCATCGCGGCCGCGACGGCGGACGGCGCCCGCGAAAGCAGGGAGGTCACAGGTCACCACCGGAACCGAAGGCGGGCAAGGAAACCGGGCGGCGACGGGCCGAGCTCAGCCCGTAGCGCTCGCGTTCGCCGTAGGTCAGGCTCGCGACGATGCCGTGCTGCGCCGCGGCGGGCAGGGTGTGCAGGATCGCCATCACGCGGTCCTTGCGACGCCGGATGCCCTCGCGGTACGGCAGGCCGGGGCTCGGCTGGAGCTGCGGGACGACGCCGCGGACGTCGCCGGTGAGTTCGCCGTCGACCTGGTTCGCGAGCTCCGCGGCCATCGTGGCCTGGTCCTTCTCCTCGCTCATCCCGATCGGGCCGGCGCGGCGGCCGTTGAGGAACTGCTCGATCACCGGCTCGTCGCTGGTGAGCAGCACTTCGCGCGGGCCGAACAGGACCAGTTCCTTGCGGAACAGCATGCCGAGGTTGTCGGGCACCGTGCGGGCGACGGTGATGTTATGGGTGACGATCAGGATCGTCGCGTCGATCTGCGCGTTGAGGTCGATCAGCAGCTGGCTCAGGTATGCGGTGCGCACGGGGTCGAGGCCGGAGTCCGGCTCGTCGCACAGGATGATCTCCGGGTCCAGCACCAGCGCGCGGGCCAGCCCGGCGCGCTTGCGCATCCCGCCGGAGATCTCGCCGGGCAGCTTCGTCTCGGCCCCGGTCAGGCCGGTCATCTCCAACTTCTCGAGCACGATCCGCCGGACCTCGGTCTCGGACTTCCTCGTGTGCTCGCGCAGCGGGAACGCCACATTGTCGAACAAGGTCATCGAGCCGAACAGCGCGCCGTCCTGGAACAGCACCCCGAACAGCTTGCGCGTCTCGTACAGCTCCCGTTCGGCGCAGCGGAGCAGGTCGACGCCGTTGATCAGGATCCGGCCGCGCTCCGGCTTGAGCAGGCCGATCAGGCTCTTGAGGAACACCGACTTCCCGGTGCCCGACGGTCCTAAGAGGACACTGACCTCGCCTGCCGGGAGCGTCAGGGACACGTCCCGCCAGATCGCCTGCGAGCCGAACGACTTGCTCAGCCCTTCGACGCTCACTTCGACACCCACGACGCCTCCTTCGTGCTCATTTGCCGCATCCGTTCGGCGGCGGGCCACTGCTGGTGCAGCGCAGGGCCAGGTTGGTGAGCAGGGTGTTGCCGGGACCGGCGACGAGCCCGGTCAGCAGCGGGCTCAGGTCCTCGGTCACCCCGCACCCGGCGAACGGCGGGGTGTCGAAGGTGCTGGTGACCCTGGTCGACGGGCGCGGCTGGCCCTCCTTGGGCGCGGCCAGCGGCAGGACGGCCTTGATGTTCACCACCGCGGGCTGGGCGGTGCGGCAGCCGTCGCCGACGTCCAGCGGTTTCCCGGCGACCCTGACCGCGGTCAGCTTGATGAACACCCTGGCCGTGACGTCGGTGACCGCCCGCAGGCCGGTGCCGGTCTCGTCCGGCGCGGACTTGATCTTGGCCGTGCCCGCGGCGTCACCGTCCGGCACGAGCTCGACCGTGCCCGTGGCGGGCATGAACCGGAAAGCCACGAAATAGCTCGACGTCGTCGGGATGAGCAGCTTGCCGCTGATCTTGTCGTCGACCAGCACCCCGTCGAACCTCCCCTGCGGGAAGACGATGTCCGAGCCGAGTTTCGCGACATGACTGGTGGTCGGCTGCTGGTCGTCGCCGATGTAGAACCCGAACGGGAGGGTGAGCGTCAGCGCCGGGGAGGCCTGCTCTCCGGCGGCCGCGGCGCCGGGGCCGAGGGAAAGCGTCGCGAGGCCCAGCACCGCGCAGAGCGCGGCCGCTCGCCAAGTACGCCGAGTCAGCGATGACATTCGGGCTTCCTCACTGGAGTTCACGGGCCGCACCGGCGGTGAATTCTTTTACCGCAGAACTGTGGACGGCTTCTTCCGGGCACGTTACTGACGGGTCACCTCGCAGACAAGGCACCACGAAAAATAGCTCAAGCCCGCCGGTGAAAAGGTTTTTTATTGTTACGCGCATGACTGTCGGCAGAAGTGGATATTTGCGCGGCCGCCGAAAAACCCGATTCTTGTGTCGCGCGCACACGGTCATTCGCGAATTCTTGTCATCCGCCCGCACGAAAGAAGGCCCCCCCGCATGGCGCGCGGGGGGCCTTCAGTGCCGGGAGCTACCGGGTGCGGGGGCTCCGGCGGCGCAACCGCAGGGCGCCGAGCAGGCCGCCGCCGAGCAGCAGGAGCAACGCGCCCGCCCAGATCAGCCAGCCGTTGTCGAAGCCGGTGGAGGCCAGGTTGCCGGTGTGGCCGCCGCCGCTACCGCTGTCCGCGAGCGGGATCGGCGCGTACGAGGTCGTCGTCGTGCTGGGGATCTCCGAGAGGCTGGGTCCGGGCGTGCCGGTGTCCGACGGCGAACCGGTGGTGACCGGGCCGGTGGAAGTGGCCGGGCTCGTCGGCGTCGCCGAGCTGGACGGCGACGTCGGGGTCGTGGTGCCCGGGGTGGTCGACCCCGGCGGAGTCGTGGGCTCGGACGTCTCCGTCGGGCTCGTGGTCTCGGTGGGGGTCGTGGTGCCCGGGGGGCTCGTCTCGGTGGGGCTCGTCGTCGCCGTGGGGCTGGTCGGGGTCGTCTCGGGC
>NZ_JAYMZS010000189.1:0-8347 GCF_035828755.1 Amycolatopsis sp. H20-H5
CACCTCGGACAGCCCGCCGAGCAGGAACAACCGCAGCCGCCGCACCGGGATGCCGAGCCGCAGCGCCACCAGGCAGTGCCCCAGCTCGTGGGCCAGCACAGACACCCCGAGCAGCACCGCGAACGCGGCCGCGAGCAGCCAGGACACCGCCATGCTCGCGCCGGGGAGCAGCCTGCCGACCAACGGCGTGTACAGCACCACGACGATCAGCGAGCCGATCCACCAGGACGGCGCCAGCAGGACGGGCACCCCGGCCACGCGGAACAGCAGGAGACCGCCGTCCGGGGTGACGGCACGCCGGGACGGCCCGGCGCCGGGTTCGCTCGTCGCGGCCATGGGCAAGAGAGTAGAACGCGCGTTGTGGGTACGGGGTGATCCCGGCCGCGCGACCGGGTGGTGTTGCTCATGGCCGCCGGCAGGCGTTTCGCGACGAGGTCTGTCGGTACCCGGCGCTACGCTCGGGCCATGTCCGAAACCGACACCGTCACCGCCGACCCGCCGACCGGTTCCCCGCCGGTCCGCAGACGGCCCGCGTTGTCGCCGTCCAGGGCGAGCGACTTCAAGCAGTGCCCGCTGCTCTACCGCTTCCGCGCGGTGGACAGGCTGCCCGAGGTGCCGACCAAGGCCCAGCTGCGCGGCACCCTCGTCCACTCGGTGCTGGAGCGGCTGTTCGCGCTCCCCCAGGCCGACAGGGTGCCCCCGCGCGCGAAGGAACTGCTCGAACCGGCGTGGGCCCAGCTGTCCGCGGAGCGTCCGGAGTGGACGGAACTGTTCGACGCCGAGAAGCCGGACGATGTCGCCGCCTGGCTGGCTTCGGCGGCGAAACTGGTCGACGCCTACTTCGATCTCGAAGACCCCACCCGGCTCGAACCGGAAGCCTGTGAGCTCCACGTCGAGACCGAGCTCGGCTCCGGCGTGCTGCTGCGCGGGTTCATCGACCGGGTCGACGTGGCGCCCACCGGGGAGATCCGGGTGGTCGACTACAAGACCGGGGCCGCGCCGCGCGAGATCGGCGAGGCCAAGGCCATGTTCCAGATGAAGTTCTACGCCGTGGTCCTGTGGCGGCTGCGCGGGATCGTGCCGCGCCAGCTCAAGCTGATGTACCTCACCGGCGGGCAGTCGCTGGCCTACCAGCCAGACGAGGCCGAGCTGATCCGGTTCGAGCGCACGCTGGAAGCCATCTGGCAGGCGATCCTCAAGGCGGGCAAGACGGGCGACTTCCGGCCGAACAAGAGCAAGCTCTGCGGCTGGTGCGACCACCAGTCCCGGTGTCCCGAGTTCGGCGGCACCCCGCCGCCCTACCCCGGCTGGCCCGAGCCGGACCCCGGCGAGGAATCACCACTCGACAGGGCGGATTGAGCGATGCCGGAAGCCTTCTACGTCCCGCTCGGTGGCGGGCGATTCTCCCCGACGGCGCACACCGCGGGCCCCTGGTCGCCGGACGCCCAGCATTTCGGGCCGCCCTCGGCACTGCTCGTCCACGCGCTCGAACAGGTCGAGCCCGCCCATGCGAGCCAGCTGGCCAGGGTGACCGTGGAGATCCTGGGCCCGGCGCCGCTCACGGAGCTGTCCGTGCGTTCGTGGCTGGAGCGGCCAGGCCGGTCGGTGGAACTGCTGCACGCCGAGCTCTCCAGCGGCGAGCGTGTCGTGGCGCGCGCGTCGGCCTGGCGCATCGCGACCACCGACACGGCCGAGATCGTCACCGACCCGGCACCGGCGCTCCCCGCACCCGAGACGGCGGCCGTCTCGGCCTGGCCCGCGGGCTGGGAAGGCGGCTACCTCGACGCGATGGAGTGGCGCGCCGTCCGCGGCGCGCTCGACGCGCCCGGTCCGGCCGCGGTCTGGGCCCGTCAGCGTGTCGCCCTCGTGGACGGTGAGAAACCCAGTGCGCTGCAACGGCTTTTCGCGGTGTCGGACTCCGGGAACGGGGTGTCGAACTTCCTGCACCCGCGCGAGTGGTGGTTCATCAATTCGGAGCTGACGGTGCACGTGCGCCGTCCGCCGATCGGTGAATGGATCGGGCTGGACGCCGCCACCTTCGTCGGCCCGAACGGGGTCGGCACGGCCACCAGCACCCTGCACGACACCTCCGGCCCCCTCGCGACCGGCGCACAGGCCCTGCTCGTCCGGAGGAGGCCCGCGGGATAGGCGAGCGCGACGGGCCGAGATCCAATAACCTTCGCGGAACGACGGAGACAGGGAGCGCGACGGCATGCAGATCACCTCGGTGGTCAACCAGAAAGGCGGGGTCGGCAAGACCTCGCTCAGCGTCGGCGCCGCGGCCGCGCTGGCCGAGCGTGGCCGCCGTGTGCTGCTGATCGACCTCGACCCGCAGGGCCACGCCACCACGGAGATGCTCGGCATGGCCGAGATCCCCGCGGACCGGCCGAGCATGGCCAAGGCGCTCACGAAGATGTGGAAGGGCCCGGTCGAGGAGCTGGTCGTGCCCCATCCGCGCAGCAACATCGGGCGCGGCGGCTGCTTCGACGTCATCCCGACCTCGCCCGGCATGTTCGACCTCATCCGCAGGCTCGACCAGTTCCGGGTGCCGGGCTGGCAGCTGGCCAGGGTCATCCAGTTCGCCAACTACGACCACGTGATCATCGACTGCCCGCCGGCGCTCGACGTGCTGACCAACAACGCGCTGGCCGCGTCACACGGCATTCTCGTGCCGGTGCAGCCGGACAAGACCAGCATCCGCGCGCTGCGGCTGCTCGGTGACCAGGTCCGCTACGTCGAGCAGACCGTCGGCCGCCCGCCGATCGTCTACTACGGCGTGGTTCCCGGGCTCTACCGCAGGCCGATCTCGCACTACGCGGCCGCGGCGCTGCAGGAGCTCTACACCTTCGGCATCCCGATGCTCTCGCACCTCCCGCTCGGCGTGGTGATGAACGAGGCCGCCGCGCACGGCGTCCCGGTCACCACCTACGCCCCGGAAACCTTGCAGGCGTTGTCCTTCCGGGAGATCGCCGCGACGCTGGACGGCTACCTCGGCGTGCACGCGGGTCCTACGATCGTGCCGGAAGAGGACGACTTCGTCTTCGAGGACTTCATCGCCGAAGTCTCGATCGCCCGCAACGCCAACGACAACGGCTCCCGGAAGAAGCTCTACGACCTCCTGCCCAAGAAACCGCAGCGGCCCCGGTAGCCGGTTTTTGTCGGTGGGCCGTGGCAGGCTTCTTCCTGGCAGCCGGAGACGCCGGCCGCCGGGGAGGTCACCGATGTTCCTGGGACTGCGCACCGTCATCTATCCGGCGCCGGACGTCGCCGTGAGCAAGGCCTGGTTCACCGAGGCGCTGGGGATCGAGCCGTACTTCGACGAGCCGTTCTACGTCGGGTACAACGTCGCTGGCTACGAGCTCGCGCTCGACCCGGACGGCGACCCGGCGACCGGACCGCTCACCTACTGGGGTGTGTCCGATGTGGACGCCGCGCTGGCGAAGCTGCTCGCGTCCGGCGCGAAGCCGCGTGACGAAGTCAAGGAAGTCGGCGGCGGCATCCGGGTGGCGAGCGTGCTGGAACCCGGCGGCGCGGTACTCGGCCTCATCGAAAACCCGCACTTCGCCCTACCGGACACCGAGCCCGGCGACGGTCCCGGCCGCTAGCCCAGCAACAGCGCGATGAGCGAGAGCGACCCCATCGAGACCACGGTCGAACCCAGCACGCAGTCACGGACGAAGCGAGTATCGATGGCGTACTGACTCGTGGCGATGAAGACGTTCTGCGCGGTCGGCAGCGCCGAGCACAGCACAGCGGCGAACAGCAGCGGTTCGGGCAGGCCGAGCAGCAGCCCGGCGCCCAGTGCCACCGCGGGCTGAACGGCGACCTTCAGCGCGACCACGGCCAGGACCTCCCACCGGCGGCCGGGACCAGCCGCCGGTCCCGGGGCGTCGGTCGTGCTCGCGTTGAGGGACATGCCCAGCACCAGCAGCGCGGTGGCGACCCCGGCGTTGCCCAGGGTGTGCAGCGGTTGCAGCACCACCTCGGGCGGACGCCAGCCGCTGGTGCCGACGAGCACGCCCAGCAGGGACGCGGCGATCACCGGGTTGCGGATCGGCAGGCTGATCAGCGCCCGCCAGCGCGGCGTCCCGCCACGGTCCACATCGGACTCCAGCATGGCGAGCAGGGACGACATCATGACCAGGGACTGGAACAGCAGCACGGTGACGATGAAGGAGGAACTGCCCAAGACCTGTAGCGCCACCGGAATGCCGAGGTTCGCCGCGTTGACGTAGCTCGCCGCCATGGCGGTCACCGCGCCGTCGCCGAAACCGCGGCGGAACACCCAGCGCGCGAGCACGAACCCGGCAACCCCGGCGAACCCGGTCCCGACGCCGAACGCGATCAGGCCCGGGTTCACCAGTGCGGAGAACGGGGTGTCGAGCAGGGTGCCGAAGAGCACCGCGGGCATCGCGACCAGGAACGCGAACCGTGTCAGCACCTGGTCGGCGCGATCCCCGAGTACCGAAAAGCGGCTCAGCAGGTAACCGAGCCCGGTCAGCACCCAGATCGGCGTGAACGCCGACAACGTCCCCGTCAAGAGGCCTTACAACCGGCAGGAACGGATGTCCGAGGCGAGCACGGCCTTGGCGCCGGTCTCGGACAGCTCGTCCATGATGCGGTTGGCTTCCTTGCGCGGCACCATCGCGCGCACGGCCACCCAGTCGGGGTCGGCCAGCGGCGCGACCGTCGGCGACTCCAGGCCCGGGGTGATCGCGAGGGCCGGATCCAGCAGCGACCGCGGGCAGTCGTAGTCCAGCATCAGGTAGTGCTGCGCGAACACGACGCCCTGCAGCCGCTTGGTCAGCTGGGTCTTCGCCTTCGACTCGGCACCGCCCCTGCGCTGCAGCAGCACCGCTTCGGACACGCAGATCGGGTCGCCGAACGCCACCAGGTTGTGCTGACGCAGCGACCGGCCGGACTCGACGACGTCGGCGATGGCGTCGGCCACCCCGAGCTGGATCGAGATCTCGACCGCGCCGTCGAGCCGGATGACCTCGGCCTCGACGCCGTGCTGCTTCAGATTCTCGCGCACCAGCCGCGGATACGAGGTCGCGAGCCGCTTGCCGTGCAGGTCCGCTGGCTTCCAGTCCTGCCCGGCGGGCGCGGCGTAGCGGAAGGTCGACCCGCCGAAGCCCAGCGCCAGCGTCTCCTCGACCGGCGCACCGGAGTCGAGCGCGAGGTCACGGCCGGTGATGCCGAGATCCAGCTCGCCGGAGCCGACGTAGATCGCGATGTCCTTGGGCCGCAGGAAGAAGAACTCGACCTCGTTGACGGTGTCGAGGACAGTCAGGTCGCGCTGCTCATGCCGCTTGCGGTACCCCGCCTCACCGAGCATCTCGGACGCGGAAGCGGCCAGGGCTCCCTTGTTGGGCACGGCGACACGCAACATTGCTTCTCCTCGGGTTCGTGTGCGCGAGCGCGTCACAGGTACCGGTAGACGTCCTCGGTGGTCAGCCCGCGGCCGAGCATCAGGACCTGCAGCCGGTACAGCAACTGGGAAATCTCCTCGGCCAGTCGCTCATCGGACTCGTGCTCGGCGGCGATCCACACCTCGCCGGCTTCCTCGAGTACCTTCTTGCCCTGCGCGTGCACTCCCGCGTCCAGCGCCGCAACGGTGCCGGAACCGTCGGGCCGCGTACGCGCGCGCTCGGCAAGCTCGGCGAACAGCTCATCGAAGGTCTTCACGGTCTGTAGATACTTCCATCCGTCCGGCGGCGCCGCCGCCCCGGGCCGGTGTGGGTGCCAGAGAGGTCACAATTCACCCCGCGCGCGGGGCAGACCGGGATGCGTCGGCAGCACGTCCATGCCGTGCAACCGCCGGTGCGCGAGGTCGCAGACCCAGCACCGTTCGAGCGAGGGAGAACGCGACGTGACGGCGCAGTACTCGGCCGCTTCGACCAGCCCGCACAAGGTCCTGACGGGCTCCCCCGGCTCCGGCAGCCGCTCGAACCGCGCCTGGTGCCAACGCCCCTCGATCACCGGATGCACCCGCTCGAGATCGACCATGATCAACGCGGTCAAGATTCCGCCCCCTGCCCCTTGTTCACTGTTACGACCAGTGACCCTAAAAGCCGTGAGCGATCAACCGTTCACAATCCGTTAACCCACTCCGAAGCGGTTCCGCAGGCTGTCGAGCTCCCACGCGGCCCGGCGTGCCCGGCGGTCGAGGACCGCGACCACCTCGCGAGCGACAGGATCGTTGCGTACCCGCTGGGGCGCGATCCGGTCCGCGAGGTCGAGATGCCGCACCGCCTCCGCGTCGCGGGAGCCCTCTGCCTGCGCGAAACCGCGGGCGAGATCGAAGTGGAGCGCCGCCCGGCGATCCGCGGTGACCAGATCCACGTCGTAGCCGTTCGTCCCGGCGATCGTCTCGGCACGAGCGGTTCCTTGGCCCAGTTCGACCGCGACTGAGAGCGACCAAGCCCGCACGTTCGCCGGGCCGAACGAGAACTGCAACGTGTTCCGCTCGCCGGTCCGCGCCGCCAGAGCCGCCGCCTCGCGGAGATGGTCGTCCGCCCGCGAAGGGTCCTGGTCTTTCGCGGCCATCTGCGCAGAGGAAAGGTGCAGCATTCCCGCCGCCTCGGCGGTTTCGGGAGCGTCACCGGAAGGATCGGCGTGCGGCTCGACAGCTGCCAGGGCTGCCGCGGCGACCCGTTGCGCGCGATGACGCGCCCCCATCCGGCTCAGCGCGCTCGTGCTCGTCATGGCCGCGAACGCCGCCAGGGCGGGGTCGGCCAGCCGACGTGCGGCTTCCTCACCTCGTTTGGCGGCGTGCATGGCCAGGTCGTGGCTGCCGAGGTTCCTGGCGTTTCCGGCGGCGACGAAGCAGGCCTCGGTCAAAGCGCCCAACGCGGCCCGCCGGGTGTCCGGTTCCCCGGTGACCGCGTGGATGTGCAGCTCGGTCAGCAGCGCGCCGAGCTCGCGTCCCGCCAGGGAGTAGCGCGATTCCGCGGACGCGGCGTTCGCGGCTCGGGCGAGGGCGGCCAGGTCGCCGACCGGACGTGCGGGCAGGTCGGGCACGTCATCGAGTGTGGCGTCGAACAGGGCGATGGAGATCTCGGGCAAGGTCGCGTGTGCCTCGGCCATCGCCCGATCGCCGGGCAGATACGGCTCGCCGGTGAGATCGGTGACCGCACAGCCGAGGGCGCGGGCCAGATCCTCGAGCAGGCCCCGGCGTTCGAACCGGCGGCGGCCGCTCTCCAGCATCGACAGGTACGGCTTCGAGATCCCGGCGAGGCCCGCGGCTGTCTCCAGGCTCAGCCCGCGACGACGGCGGATCGTGCGGACGCGGGCACCGATCTCGGCGGGTTCGCTCACTGGACCACCCTTCGCGAAGAGGTACCGCCAGGTTACGGCTCAGAACAGCCTGCCGTCCTCCCGCTCGAAGTCGAGCAGGCGCCGCTTGCGGTCCAGGCCGCCGCCGTAACCGGTCAGATTACCGTTGGAGCCGACCACGCGGTGGCACGGCACGATGATGCCGATCGGGTTCTTGCCGTTGGCCAGCCCGACCGCGCGGGAGGCGGTGGGGCGGCCGAGCCGGTCGGCGAGCTGGCCGTACGAGATCGTCTCACCGTGCCGGATGTCGCACAGCGCGGTCCAGACGAGCTGCTGGAACGGGGTGCCAGCGAACTCATCGGCAGGTCGAACTCCTTGCGCTGCCCGGCGAAGTATTCCTTGAGCTGCCGCGCCGTTTCGGCGAACACGGGGTTTGACGGGTCGCGTTCGCCGAACGTCGCCAGTTCCGGAAGGTGACGCTGCCGGACCATGTACAGCCCGCACAGCTTGACCCCGTCGGCGACGAGCGTGAGCGGGCCGCAGGGGCTGTCCACGACGGTGTGCGTCCGGTCGGTGAGCATGGTTCTCCTTGGGTCAGCCCGCTGCGGGGAGCCGGTTGATCGGGTGGTCTCCGGTCGCCCAGAGGTGCTGCACGGCGTAGGCGCGCCACGGTCGCCAGGCCTGGGCGCGGGCGGTGAGCGCGACGGGGCCGCCCTCGACGCCCAGCGTCTGGGCGGCGGCTTTGATGCCGAGGTCGGTGGGCAGGAACGCGTCCGGGTCGCCGAGTGAGCGCATCGCGATGCTCTCGACCGTCCACGGACCGAAGCCCGGCAGGTCACCCAGCTGGACGCGGGCGCGCTGCCAGTCGCTGCCCGCGCCGAGGTCGACCTCGCCCAACACCAGGGCACCGACCAGCGCCAGCAGGGTCCGGCGGCGGCTGCCGGGCATGGCGAGGGTCTCCGGGTCGAGCCCGGCCAGCGCGGCCGGGTCCGGGAACAGGTGGGTGAGGCCACCTTCGGGGTCCTCGATCGGCTCGCCATGAGCGAGGACGAGCCGGGCCGCGTGCGTC
>NZ_JAYMZS010000189.1:8357-11753 GCF_035828755.1 Amycolatopsis sp. H20-H5
ACGGCGAACTCCTCGCCGTCGACCGTGCGCGGGACCCGGCGTCCGGGCGCGGCGGCGACCAGTGGGGCCAGCAGGGGGTCCTCGCCGAGGAGCTCGTCCACCGCGATCGGGTCGGCGTCGAGGTCGAGCAGGCGACGGCAGCGGCTGATCGCGATGGCCAGGTCCCGCAGGTCGCCGAGGGTGAGCCGGCAGCCGATGTAACCGTCCTCGGGTTTGAGGGCGACGACGGCGGAGCCGTGCGGGAGCCGCATCGTGCGGCGATAGGCACCGTCACGCCATTCCTCGACGCCGGGCACACCGGTCGCCGCGAGATGGCCGAACAGATTCTCGGGGCAGAGCGGCGAGCGGTAGGGCAGCCGGAGCGACAGCGTGCTGGTCGTCGCGACGGCCGTGCCGGTGCGGACCCGGGCGCGCAGCTCGGTCGGGGACAGCGCGAACACCTCGCGGACGGTGTCGTTGAACATCCGGATGCTGCCGAATCCGGCGGCCAGCGCGATCTCGGTCATCGACAGCGCGGTCGTCTCGATCAGGAGTCGCGCCGTCTGCGCCCGTTCCGCCCTGGCCAGCGCGAGTGGACCCGCGCCGAGCTCGGCGCGGACCTGCCGCTCGATCTGCCGGACGCTGTAGCCGAGGCGGGCGGCGAGCCCGCCGACGCCGTCGCGGTCGACCACCCCGTCACCGATCAGGCGCATCGCCCTGGCGACGAGGTCCGCCCGCTCGTTCCACTGCGGGGAACCGGGGCTCGCGTCCGGCCTGCAGCGTTTGCAGGCGCGGAAACCCGCCAGCTGGGCCGAGGCCGCGCTGGGGTGGAACCGCATGTTCTTCGGCTTCGGCGGCACCACCGGGCAGCTGGGACGGCAGTAGATGCCGGTGGTCACCACCGCGATGAAGAACCATCCGTCGAACCGGGCGTCCTTGCCCTGAACCGCCCGCAGGCACCGCTCGAAGTCTTCGTGCATCACCCCAGCATCGGCCACTCACGACCGTGCCGCTAGCGAAAAAACGACATCACCCTGGAGGACGACTCACCGGAGCAGGGCGGCCAGGACGTGGGCGTCGACGCCCACCAGGGAGGCGCGGAGGACACGGCGCTCGCCCTCGGGCACCTCGACGTCGTTGGGGATGACCAGGACCGTGCACCCGGCCGCGGCGGCCGACTCGGTGCCTGGCGGGGAGTCCTCGATGGCGACGCAGCGCTCAGGCGCGACCCCGAGCAACTCGGCGGCGAGCTGGTAGGGCCGGGGGTGGGGCTTGTTGTGCCCGCCGACCTCGTCGCCGCACACCGTGACGTCGAAGAACTCGCGGCCGATGGTGTTCAGCGCGAGCTCGGTCAGCGACCGCTCGGTCGACGTCACCAGCGCCGACCTGACGCCTGCCGTGCGCAGCGCGACCAGCGCCTCGCGGGCGCCAGGGCGCCAGGGCAGCGCGTCGTCGAACAGGCCGGCAGTGCGGTGGCGGATCCAGTCCCCCGTCTCGGCGACGGTCTCGGGGGTCACCGGCCTGCCGACGACCTCGAGCAGGTAGCTCGCCGTACTGTCCATATTGGACCCGACGAGGGTCATCCGCTGTTCCTCGGACAACTTGCCGCCCAGCGCCTCGGCGCACTCGTACAGCGCGACGTCCCAGAGCTTTTCCGAATCCACGAGCGTGCCGTCCATATCCCACAGCACAGCGTCGAGTCCGTCCGGAGTGGACGGTTCAGTCACGATTCCCCCTTGGTCGGGCTTGAATGTCGGTTTACACCGTTTTTGCGAGGTTCAGTCTGAAAGTAGTGGTCTCGACCACGTCCCCACCAGCCCTCACCGGCACCGCCGGGCACGTCCGGCGGGTGGCCGCGAACACACCGCGTCCGGCGATGGTGACGAAAGGCGACCGGACATGCCCAACAGCCTACGGCGGCCTGGTCGTAGGCTGACCAGGTGAGTGAGCCCGCCGACGAGACCCAGCAGCCCGAGACCACGGGCCGCGACCGCCCCGAAGAGACCAAACCGCTGATGGTGGTGGCCTTCGAGGGCTGGAACGACGCAGGTGACGCGGCCAGCAGGGCGGTGGAACATCTGCAGCTCAACTGGGACGCGACGGCGCTGGCCGAGCTGAGTCCGGACGAGTACTACGACTTTCAGGTGAGCAGACCCACAATCCGCATGGTCGACGGCGTCACCCGAAGGGTGGAATGGCCGACCACGACGCTGTCGGTGTGCCGCCCCGAGGGGTTCGACCGCGACGTCGTGCTCGTGCAGGGCCCCGAGCCGAACATGCGCTGGCGCGCGTTCTGCGCCGAGCTGCTGGAGCACATCCTCGAACTCGAGGTCGCCACCGTGGTCACCCTCGGCGCGCTGCTCGCGGACACCGCCCACACCCGGCCCGTCCCGGTCACCGGAACGGCCTACGACAAGGACACCGCTTCGCAGTTCCGGCTGGAGCTGAACAACTACCAGGGCCCGACCGGCATCGTCGGCGTCCTGCAGGACTACTGCGTCCAGGCGGGGGTGCCCGCGGTCTCGATCTGGGCCGCGGTGCCGCACTACGTCTCGCACCCGCCGTCCCCGAAGGCGACCCTCGCGCTGCTGCACAAGCTGGAGGACATCCTCGACCTCGAGATCCCGCTCGGCGCACTGCCCGAGCAGTCCGAGGAATGGCAGCGGACGGTTTCGGAGATGGCCGAGGAGGACGAGGAGATCAGCGAGTACGTCCGCAGCCTGGAAGAGCGCGGCGACGCCGAGACCGAACTGGCCATCGACGAGGTCAGCGGCGACAAGATCGCCGCCGAGTTCGAGCGCTACCTCCGCCGCCGCCGTCCCGGCCAGGACGGTCCCGGCACACGCTGAGCCGCTACCGCCAGCGCGCGGCGAACGCCCGCGCGGGGTTCGCCACCAGCATCGCGGTGACCACCTCGCACCCCAGCTCACGGGCGAGCCGCGGGCGCAGGGTGTCGAGCAGGTACGGCATGCCAGGTCCGCCTCCGGTGGCGGACCTGGCCGCCGGGCCGAGGGTGTCGCCGCCAAGGAGCAGCCGGCCCGCGTGACCGGCCCCGGCGAGGTCGAGCAGCTGGTCCACCAGCCCGCAGTCCGTCGCGTGGTGCGCCCGCGACGGGCCGTCGAAGGCCAGGAAGACACCAGTCCGGGCGACGTCGCGGTGCAGCCGGAGGTCGGGCGCCCGGTTCAGGTGGCCGAGAATGACACTTTCGGGCGGAACGTTCAGCTGCCCGCAGAGCAGCTCGACGGTCTCGAGGGCGGCCGTCCCCAGTTCGAGGTGTACCGCGATGGGGGCGCCGGTCCGGTGATGAGCCGCGGCGGCGGCGGTCATGGTCAGCCGGGCGTGGCAGTCGAGCCGGTGGAACGCGCCCGCGACCTTGATCAGGCCCGCGCGCGGGCCGGTCCGGTGCCGCTCCGGATC
>NZ_JAYMZS010000190.1:0-11747 GCF_035828755.1 Amycolatopsis sp. H20-H5
GTACCGCGGCGACCGCCAACGACGTCGTGCGCACCGCTTCGATCACGTTCGGGCTGGGTGGCGCCGTCCCGAGCGCCGGCTACTACGACATCGGCCCCGGCGTGGTCGCGACCTTCATCGCGCTCGGGCTGGCGACGCTCACCGCGCTCGCGGCGGTCGTCGCCGGGGTCGTCGAGCGGGAAGACGCCGAGGACGAGAGCCGGGCGTCCGGTGCGGTGCTCACCCCGGTCGTGGCCGCGGGCGTGCTCGCGATCGTCGCGTTCGGCCTGCCGACGTTCACCGCGCCCGACTACGTCCCGGCCGGACTGTGGTCGAACTTCGACATCCCGTCCTGGGGCCTGCTGGCCACGATCCTGGTCGTGCTCGGCGCGCTCGCGCTGGCCGTTCGCGCCCGGCCGGTGCCGTCGGCCGCCGCGCTGACCGGTGTCGCGCTCCTGATGGCGCTGCGGGCGGCCGAGTTGCCCTTGGTCGGCTCGTCGATCGCGGGTGCCACCGCGGCGGCCGGGTTCTGGCTTTCCCTCGCGGCCGTCGCCGCTTCGCTCCTCGCCGCCGTCATGGCCGCCACCGGCGCCCGGCGGACCGCCGGATGAGCGGCATCCGCGCCGTCCCGCGCGTCGTCCTCGTCGAGCTGGGCGCGGACGGCTCGGTCGGCGACGCCACCGCGTTGGGCAGGTTACTGCGCGACGACGGCGTCGAGGTCGTCTACACAGGACAGTTGACGACCGTCGAGCAGATCGTCGCCACGGCCGGCCAAGAGGACCCGGACGTGCTCGGGGTGGTCGTCGCCGAAGGACAGACGGTGTCGCTCGCCGGGCTCGCCGGTGCGCTTCCCGGTATTCACCTCTTCGCGCTCGGATCGGCCCCGGACGGGGTCGAGACCGTCTTCGAAACCGCCTCGCAGGTGGCGGAATGGCTCTCCGGTGTGCGGGCTCACACTCCGCGAGGACCGTCTGACCGCGTACGGTGACCGACTTCACCAGGTGCGGAGTGCCCAGCTCCGGCGCAGGTCGCTAACCTCATTTGCGTCCGGCAGCAGGAGTGGGTTCGGCAATGAACCAACACAGCGTCGATTTACACAGTGGCGTGTCGTCGTCAGGGAGACTGGAGTAGTGGACCTCTACGAGTACCAGGCGAGGGATCTCTTCGCCGCCCATGGTGTACCGGTTCTGCCGGGTGCCATGGCGAACACAGCGGAAGAAGCCAAAGCTGCCGCAGCGCAGATCGGCACCCAGGTCGTCGTCAAGGCGCAGGTGAAGGTCGGCGGTCGCGGCAAGGCTGGCGGCGTCAAGCTCGCCCAGACGCCCGACGAGGCCAAGGAGAAGGCGGAAGCCATCCTGGGTCTCGACATCAAGGGTCACATCGTGCACCGCGTGCTGGTCGCCGAAGCCTCCGACATCTCGGAGGAGTACTACTTCTCCTTCCTGCTGGACCGGGCCAACCGCACCTTCCTCGCCATGGCGTCCTCCGAGGGTGGTGTCGAGATCGAGCAGCTGGCGGTCGAGCGCCCCGAAGCCCTCGCGAAGATCCCGGTCGACGCGATCGTCGGTGTCGACAAGGCCAAGGCCGTCGAGATCCTCAAGGCGGGCAACTTCCCCGCCGAGGTCGTCGACGAGGCCGCCGACGTCGTGGTGAAGCTCTGGGAGACCTTCGTCTCCGAGGACGCCACCCTCGTCGAGGTCAACCCGCTGGTCCGCGACCCGCAGAACAAGATCATCGCGCTCGACGGCAAGGTCACCCTGGACGAGAACGCGTCGTTCAGGCACCCGAACCACGAAGAGCTCGTCGACAAGCAGGCCGAGAACCCGCTCGAGGCGAAGGCCAAGGCCAAGAACCTCAACTACGTCAAGCTCGAGGGCGAGGTCGGCATCATCGGCAACGGCGCGGGCCTCGTGATGTCCACTTTGGACGTCGTGGCGTACGCGGGCGAGAAGCACGGCGGCGTCAAGCCCGCCAACTTCCTCGACATCGGCGGCGGCGCTTCGGCCGAGGTGATGGCGGCCGGGCTGGACGTCATCCTCAACGACACCGACGTCAAGAGCGTGTTCGTGAACGTCTTCGGCGGCATCACCTCGTGCGACGCGGTCGCCACCGGCATCGTCGAGGCGCTGAAGATCCTGGGTGACGAGGCCACCAAGCCGCTCGTCGTCCGGCTCGACGGCAACAACGTCGTCGAGGGTCGCCAGATTCTCGCCGACGCGAACCACCCGCTCGTGACCGTGGTGGACACAATGGACAACGCGGCCGACAAGGCCGCCGAGCTCGCTGCGGCAGGTGCGTGAACATGTCGATCTTCCTGACTGAAAACAGCAAGGTGATCGTCCAGGGCATCACCGGCTCCGAGGGCACCAAGCACGCCACGAAGATGATCAAGTCCGGCACGAACATCGTGGGCGGCGTCAACGCCCGCAAGGCGGGCCAGACGATCACCATCGAGGGCAAGGAGCTCACGGTCTTCGGCACCGTCGAAGAGGCGATGAAGGAGACCGGCGCGGACGTGTCGGTCATCTTCGTGCCGCCGAAGTTCGCCAAGGACGCGGTCATCGAGGCCATCGACGCCGAGATCGGCCTCGCCGTGGTCATCACCGAGGGCATCCCGGTGCACGACGCGGCGTACTTCTGGGCGCACGCGGTCGCCAAGGGCGGCAAGACCCAGATCATCGGGCCGAACTGCCCCGGCGTCATCAGCCCCGGCAAGTCCAACGCGGGCATCATCCCGGCGGACATCAGCGGCCCCGGCCACATCGGCCTCGTGTCGAAGTCCGGCACGCTGACCTACCAGATGATGTACGAGCTGCGCGACATCGGTTTCTCGACCGCGGTCGGCATCGGCGGCGACCCCATCATCGGCACCACGCACATCGACGCCCTCGCGGCGTTCGAGGCGGACCCCGAGACCAAGGTCATCGTGATGATCGGTGAGATCGGTGGCGACGCCGAAGAGCGCGCCGCGGACTACATCAAGGCCAACGTCACCAAGCCGGTCGTCGGCTACGTGGCGGGCTTCACCGCGCCCGAGGGCAAGACGATGGGCCACGCCGGCGCCATCGTCTCCGGCTCGTCGGGCACGGCGGCCGCGAAGCAGGAGGCCCTCGAGGCCGCCGGCGTCAAGGTCGGCAAGACCCCGAGCGAGACCGCTGTTCTCGCCCGTGAGCTCTACAACAGCCTCGGCTGAGTTCTTTTCGCACCGCCACCAAGGGCCGGGCACCGTTTCGGTGCCCGGCCCTTGGTGTATCCAAGACGTCGGTATCCCAGACTGAATGCAACCGATCGGGTGAACGAGACGTCTGACAGGCCGAGGCCGCGCGTAGTCGCGTGTGCGCTAGCGTTCCGGCAGCACAGTGGCCTCGTTCGTCCCGGGTGTCGCCGCATGCCCCGGGTGCCGGTCCAACGACAGGAGAGCATCGGATGACCTTCCCCAGCGGCGGGCCTGGCTACCCCCAGCAGGGCGGCCCTCAGCACCCCCAGCAGCCCGCGCCCGGCACCGGCGGATTCCCCCAGCAGGGGCCCCCGGCGCCCGCTTCGCCGTCGAGCCTGCCGCCCATCGGCATGCTGCTCGCCCTCGGCGTGACCGTGCTCGGCGTGGTGCAGTACTTCCTCGGCTTCTCCGACGAGGCGAGCGGCGCTGATTGGGTCACCACCTTCCTGCTGGCCGGTGGCCTGCTGGCGGCGCTGCCCCTGCTGCCCAGCGGCCCGAAGACGCTCCCGTTCGCCGCGCTGCTCAGCGTGCTCGGCGGGCTGCTCGCGCTCGACACCGTCATCGGGATCCCGAAGCAGAGCAGCACCCCCGGCATCGTCGTGGTGATCCTGATCCTGGGCCTCCTGCAGCTGCTGGTCGCGGTCGCGGCACTGCTGTTCGAGCACGGTGTGCTCAAGATGCCGCCGCCGAAGGCCGCGCCGCAGAACCCGTACGGCCAGCAGTACGGCCAGCAGGGTCCGCAGAACCCGCCGGGCCCGTTCGGCCAGCAGGGCGGTCAGTCGCCGTACGGCCAGCAGCCGGGCCAGTACGCGCCGCCCGCCACCCCGCCGCCGGGGCAGCAGGCCACGACCTACGCCCCTCAGCAGGGGCAGTTCTTCCAGCAGCCGCCCGCCGAGCCCGGCTCGCAGAACCCCGGCACCCCGCCCGGCGGCTTCGGCGGCAACTCGCCGAGCTGATCCCGGGCTCAAGGACCACGACTCGTCGACGAGTTGCGGTACCGAGAGCCGGATTTTCGCCAGAAAAAGCACCCGCTGTGACTCTCCGTGTCACAGCGGGTGCTTTTTTCGCGTGGGCTACCCGACCGGGTGGGTTGCCTCTCGCGGTCACCCGAAAGGCGGCGTGGCTCACCCGGACGGCCCAGCGCGGATGCGAGGGTGCCGATCATGGAGCTGCTCACCGAACCCGAACGCCCCCAGGGCGACCCGGTGGTGGGCGACGCCCGGCCCCGCCCGGAGATCTCTTCGGCGACGCGGGTGCGAGTGTTGCTCGCCGCCGCGCTCGGCCCGCTGATCACCGGGTACGCCGCGGTGGCGACCCTGCTCGCGGTGGTCGGCCTGACCGCGGACAGATCCGCTTTCTCCGCGGGCGGGACGCTGCTCGCCGCCGGTCCCGGCTGGCTGGCCGTCCACCAGGTGCAGCTCGAGATCGGCGGGCACCCGCTCGGGGTGCTCCCGCTCCTGCCCACCCTCGGCGCCGTGCTGCTGGTCGCCAGGACCGCGGCGGCCGCCGCCCGGCGGCTCGGCTGCGAGTCGCCGCGCCAGGTCGTCCCGGTGCTCGCCGCGATCGCCGGCGCGCACGCCCTGTTCGGCCTGACCATCGCCCTGCTGTCGGCCGGGAGCCCGCTCGTCGCGGGCCCGCTGGCCGGTTTCGTGGTCCCCGGCGTGCTCGCGGGGCTGTCCGCGGTGTGCGGGATCGCGGTGCGGTGCGGGCTGCCCGCGGTGGTTCGGGAGCAGCTGGACCCGCTCGCGATCCGCGGCGTCCGCGCGGGCGCGCTCGGGCTGGCGGCCCTGCTGGTGTGCGGTGCGGCCGTGTTCACGCTGGCGACCGCGCTGTCGGCGTCCACTGTGGACGATCTGTTCGAGCCAGCGTTCGGCAGCAGTTTCGGGCTCTTCCTGCTTTCGCTGGGCTACCTGCCCAACGCCGTCGTGGCCGCGCTGTCGTTCGCGACCGGTCCCGGCTTCTCGATCGGGCCGCTGTCGGTCGACATGTTCTCCTACCGGGGCGGGGCGGTGCCCGGCGTGCCGATCCTCGCCGGGATCCCGGCGAGCCACGCTTCGTGGTGGCCCGCGCTGATGCTGCTGCCCGCGCTGGCCGGGGCGCTGGTCGGTTGGACCCTGCGCAACGCCGACGAGGACCCGGGGGCGCGGATCCGGACCGTCGCGGTGGCCGGTGCGGTGGTCGGGTTCGGCTGCGTGCTGCTGGGGACCCTGGCGGGCGGACGGCTCGGCGACGGTCCGTTCGACCCGGTGAGCGTGCCGGTCGGGGTGGCCTCGGTGGTCTCGTTCTGCTGGATCGTCATCCCGGGCGCGTTCGTAGCGTTCTTCGCCGGGCCGCACGAACCGGCCAAGGCCCCGGGCGAGCTCGAATACCTTAAAGGCGCTGAGAGTGCTGAGGACGCTGAAGGCGCTGAGGGTGCCGAAGCAGCCGACGAGACCGAAGAGGCCGACGCTGAAGCGGTCGCCGAAGACGGCGAAACCGCGGAAGACGCCGAACTCGACGCCGAGGCTGAGGCCGAACTCGCGCTCGAACTCGGCGACGAGCCCGAAGAACCCGAGGCCGTCGACGAGCTTGCCGAGGCTGAGGCTCCGGAAGTCGACGAGGACAGCGTCGAATCGGCTCCTGAGCAGGCGGAGGCTGTGACGGACTCCACGGAGGAGTCTGGCGGCGACGGCGGGCCCGAGGCCGACCGTTAGGGTTGGCGTGACCTGGTGAAGCGCCGCGCGCCCGAGTGCGCGCAGCCGTGCAAGGAGCCCGTTCTGGCTAGTCGGTTGGACCTGTCCACCCCGGTGAAGGTTGTCGTGCTCGCGTCCGGTTCGGGCACGCTGCTGCAGGCGCTGCTCGACGCCACCGCGTCGCCGGGGTATCCGGCGAAGGTGGTCGCCGTCGGCGCCGATCGCACCGGCATCGAAGCCCTCGACCGCGCCGAGCACGTGTCGATCCCGTCGTTCACGGTCCGGGTCGCGGACCACCCCGATCGCGCGGCCTGGGACAAGGCGCTGACCGCGGCGGTCGCGGCGTATGAGCCGGACTTGGTCGTGTCCGCCGGGTTCATGAAGATCCTCGGGCCGGACTTCCTCGGCCGCTTCGAGAACAGGGTGGTGAACACCCACCCCGCGCTGCTGCCGTCGTTCCCCGGGATGCACGCCGTCGCCGACGCGCTCGCGCTCGGCGTGAAGGTCACCGGGTCGACAGTGCACTTCGCGGACGCGGGGGTGGACACCGGTCCGATCATCGCCCAGGAGGCGGTGGTCGTGGAGACCGATGATGACGAAAACGTCCTGCACGAGCGGATCAAGGCCGTGGAACGCAGGCTCCTGGTGGAAACGATCGAGAAACTCGGCCGCGGTGGCTGCACCCTCGAAGGACGAAAGGTGAGGTTTTCGTGAGCACTGAGCAGGGACAGCATCCCGTCCGGCGTCCTGTCCGGCGCGCGCTGATCGGCGTCTCCGACAAGGCGGGCCTGCTTGAGCTCGCGACCGGGCTGCACGCGGCCGGGGTCGAGATCGTGTCGACCGGTGGCACCGCGAAGGTGATCGCCAACGCGGGTGTGCCGGTGACGCCGGTCGAGGAGGTCACGGGCTTCCCCGAGTCGCTCGACGGGCGCGTCAAGACGCTGCACCCGCGGGTGCACGCCGGGCTGCTCGCCGACCTGGACCGGCCCGAGCACGTGGCGCAGCTCAAGCAGCTCGAGATCGAGCCGTTCGACCTGCTCGTGGTGAACCTGTACCCGTTCCGGCAGACGGTCGCGTCGGGTGCGAGCCCCGAGGACTGCGTCGAGAACATCGACATCGGCGGCCCGGCGATGGTGCGCGCGGCCGCGAAGAACCACAGCTGGGTGGCCGTGGTCGTCGACCCGGACCGGTACTCGTGGGTGCTGGAGCAGGTCGCCGGCGGCGGTTTCGACCTCGACGACCGCAAGCGGCTCGCGGCGCAGGCGTACGCGCACACCGCCGCGTACGACACCGCGGTCGCGGCCTGGTTCGCCAACTCCTACGCGCCGGCCGACGACTCGGGCTTTCCCGAGTTCACTGGCGCGACCTGGGAGCGCTCGGACGTCCTGCGCTACGGCGAGAACCCGCACCAGCAGGCCGCGCTGTACAAGCACTGGCGCCACGGCCTCGCGCACGCCGAGCAGCTGCACGGCAAGGCCATGTCGTACAACAACTACGTCGACACCGACGCCGCGCGCCGCGCCGCCTACGACTTCGACGCGCCCGCGGTGGCGATCATCAAGCACGCGAACCCGTGCGGCATCGCCGTCGGCATCGACATCGCCGAGGCGCACCGCAAGGCCCACGCGTGCGACCCGGTGTCCGCGTTCGGCGGGGTGATCGCGACGAACCGGCCGGTCAGCCGCGAGGCCGCCGAGCAGATCGCCGAGGTGTTCACCGAGGTCGTGCTGGCGCCGGAGTTCGACGAAGAGGCGCTGGAGATCCTGCGGCGCAAGAAGAACATCCGGCTGCTCAGGCTGCCCGAGATCGAGAACCCGGACCCGATCGAGTTCCGGCCGATCTCCGGCGGGATGCTGGTGCAGACGGTCGACACGATCTCCGCGCCCGGCGACAGCCCGGAGAACTGGGAGCTCGCGACCGGCACGCCCGCCGATGAGCAGATGCTGGCCGACCTCGAGTTCGCGTGGCGTGCGGTGCGCGCGGTGAAGTCGAACGCGATCCTGCTGGTGAACGAGCTGGCCACGGTCGGCGCGGGCATGGGCCAGGTGAACCGGGTGGACTCCTCGCGGCTCGCGGTCACGCGTGCGGGAGACCGGGCGAAGGGCGCCGTCGCGGCGTCGGACGCCTTCTTCCCGTTCGCGGACGGGCTCCAGGTGCTGATCGACGCCGGTGTCCGCGCCGTCGTCCAGCCGGGTGGCTCGGTGCGCGACCCCGAGGTGATCGCCGCGGCCGAGTCGGCAGGCGTGACCCTCTACCTCACCGGCACCCGCCACTTCGCGCACTGACACGGTTAGCCCGCTGACCTGCGTTTAGCGGGCTAAACGTAGTCGCCGGTGGGCCTGAGCAGGGCGTCGGCGAGCTCGTCGTGCCAGGTGCCCTGGCCGCTCCGCCGCGTGACGCGTCTTCCCGGCTGGCCTTCCCGGCGACGGTTCCGTCCGTGGTCCCCTCCAGTGCCCTGACCTGCGTTTAGCGGGCTAACTGTAGCGCTGAGCGTGGCTAAGGATCGGGGGGCGCAGGTCAGGGGTCAGGGGATTTCGCGCGGACCGATGAGTTCGGGGCGGGGCGGCGGTATACCCCGCTGTCAGCAACCCCTCCGGAAGGACAGCCGAGATGACCCTCATCGACTCCACCACCGCCCCGGCCACTGACGAGACCGCCGTGCTCGACGTGCTTCAGCAGGCCTACGCGGCTTGGGCGGCCAACGACGCCGACGCCTTCGCCGCGCTGTACGTCGCTGACGCCACCGTCGTGACGCCCGGGGTGTTCCACCGGGGCCGGTCCGCGATGCACGGTTATCTGGCCGGCGCGTTCGCCGGACCGCTCAAGGGCTCACACGCGATCGACGAGGTCCAGAGCGTCCGCGTGCTCGGGGATTCGGCGATCGTCGTCAGCAAGTCCGTCGTCGTGATGGCCGGGGAGAAGGGGTACCCGGCCGAGCGTGAGGTGCTGGCTACCTGGGTGCTGGCCAGGCAGGATGAGCGGTGGCTCGTGGCCGCTTACGCCAACGCGCCCGCGCGCTGAGCGCACTTTTCGTCGAGGAGGACCGTGCCTGCCCAGGACTTCGAGACGTCCACCGCACCCCACCGGCGTGAGCTCGTCGTCCACTGTTACCGGCTGCTCGGTTCGATCCACGAGGCCGAGGACCTGGTCCAGGACACGATGCTGCGGGCGTGGCGGGCGTGGGACCGGTACGACGAGAAGCGGGCCTCGGTGCGCACGTGGCTCTACAAGATCGCGACGAACGTCTGCCTGACGGCGTTGGAGAGCCGGGCCCGCCGCCCGCTCCCGTCCGGGCTGGGCGGTCCGAGTGACGACCCGGACGCCCCGCTCGTGCCGTCGTTCGAGGTGCCGTGGCTGCAGCCGTTCCCCGACGCGCGGCTGGACGATCCCGCGTCGCGGGTCGTACAGCAGGGGAGCCTGCGGCTCGCGCTGATCGCCGCGATGCAGGTGCTGCCGCCGAAGCAGCGCGCGGTCCTCATCCTGCGTGACGTCCTCGAGTTCAGCGCCGCCGAGGTCGCCGGGCTGCTGGACAGCTCGACGGCTTCGGTGAACAGCGCGCTGCAGCGGGCCAGGGCGGGACTGTCCGGCGCGACCCCGGTGGAGAGCCGGATCGCGGAACCGGCCGACGAGGCGGTCAAGGAGATCGTGGCGCGCTATATCCGGTCGTTCGAGGCCGCCGACGTCGACGGCCTGGTCTCCCTGCTGACCGAGGACGCCGTCCTCGAGATGCCGCCCGTCCCGCTCTGGTACCTCGGGAAGGTCGACTACGGACGCTTCCTCGCCCGGATCTTCGCCCTGCGCGGCGGCGACTGGCGGATGGTCCCGGTCGCCGCCAACACCCAGCCGGGCGTCGCCGCGTATTGCCGCGACGACGAGGGCGTCCAGCGGCTGCACACCCTCCAGGTGTTCACCGTCACGCCCGCGGGGATCTCGCACAACGTCGTCTTCCAGGACGCGCGAGTCTTCGAGGCCTTCGAGCTGCCCCTCACCCTCTGATTCGGCTGTCCCTGAAGGCCACCATGACGGCGTCTAACGCCGTCATGGTGGCCTTCAGGGACTTGAAACCGTGGCGCGCTCACCTGAGGGTTTGTTGGTGTGTAAGGGAAAGCTTCGACCCGGTTGGGGCGGCTGGCTGACTTGACAACCGCTCGCGGAAGCGGTGTACTGGACATGTCGAACAGGTGTTCGACATGTTGTTGGATGGGCTGAAGCCGCCTTCCCCGCGGTGATCCGGTGCCGTTCCGCCCCTGCCTCGTGCGGGTGCTGGCGGCCGTGTCGCGGTGGGGAGGTGAGTGGTCGATGACGGCTGTGCTGGCTGACATGCGGGCTGCACCTCTGGCAAAGCTGGCGGCTTTGCCAGGGGTGAGCACGGCCAGCGGGGTGGCGTCCGCGGCCGAGCACGCCAAGGTGACGGGAGGGGTGCTCCCGGTTTCGCCGGCGTTGTCCGGCCTGCTGCCCGCCACGGGGCTCCGGCGCGGGAGCACCGTCGCGGTACACGGCTCGACCTCGCTCCTGCTCGCCCTCCTCGCCGAGGCCACCGCCGCCGGTTCGTGGGCGGCCGTGGTGGGCGTCCCCACGCTGGGGCTCGCCGCCGCCGCGGAGCTTGGGGTCGAGGTGGCCAGGCTCGCGCTGGTCCCCCGGCCGGGGGCGGAGTTCCCCGCGGTGACAGCCGCCCTGCTCGACGGGATGGATCTCGTCGTGGTCGGCGTCGGCGCGGCGCATCCCCAAGTGGCCAGGAGGCTGTCCGCGCGGGCCAGGAACAGGGGCGCCGTGCTGCTGTCGCTCGGTCCGTGGCCGGGCGCCGAGGTGGAACTCGACTGCCGTGGCGGCCGCTGGAGCGGGCTGAGCGAAGGTGCCGGTCACCTGCGGACGAGGCAGGTGGTCGTCCGAGCCCGGGGAAGGGGTTCGGCGGCCAGGCCGATGTCGGCGGAGTTGCTGCTGCCGGGTTCTTCGGGGGCTCCGGTGCTTTCGGAGCGGGCCCCCGCGGGAGAGCTCGTGGTCCTCGCACGCGAGGAGGCAGCCGGATGACGAGTCCCGTGCCCAGCCGCATGCTGGTGCTGTGGTGCCCGGACTGGCCCGTGGTGGCGGCCGCGGCCGGTGCCGGGGTGCCCGTGCCGCGACCGGCCGCGGTCTTCTCCGCGAACAGGGTGGTCGCCTGTTCCGCGAGCGCCAGGGCACACGGGGTCCAGCGGCGGATGCGGCGGCGGGACGCGCAGTCCCGCTGCCCGGAGCTCGCGGTGTTCGGCGAGGACGAGGCCAGGGACGCCCGGTTCTTCGAGGCCGTGGCGATGGCGGTCGAGGAGCTGGTCGTCGGCGTCGAGGTGGTGCGTCCCGGGCTGGTCGCGGTGCCGATTTCCGGCGCCGCGGGTTACTTCGGCGGTGAGCACGAGCTGCTGGAGAAGCTGGTCGACCAGGTGTCCGCCGCGGCCGGGGTGGAGTGCCAGGTCGGGGTGTCGGACGGGCTCTTCGCCGCGACACTGGCCGCGCGCCGCTCGGTACTCGCCGAGCGTGGCGGGGGTGCGGAGTTCCTCGCCCCGCTCCCGATCGAGGAGCTCGACCAGTCCGGCGCGGAGCGGACGGAGCTGGTCGACCTGCTCAAAAGGCTGGGCTTGCGCACTCTCGGGGCCTTCGCCGCGCTCACCGAACGGGACGTGGCGACCAGGTTCGGCAGTGCCGGGGTGTTCGCGCACCGGCTGGCGAGTGGCCGGTCCGAGCGGCCGCCGTCACGGCGGCGGCCGCCGCCGGAGCTGTCGGCAGGCAAGTCCTTCGACCCGCCGCTCGAACGGGTGGACGCGGCCGCGTTCATGGCGAAGTCCCTGGGGGAACGGTTCCACGCCGGGCTCGCCGAACGCGGCCTGGCCTGCACGCGGCTCGGGATC
>NZ_JAYMZS010000191.1:0-11582 GCF_035828755.1 Amycolatopsis sp. H20-H5
CCGGACGGCGCAGACTCCGGGAAAGCTGTTGACTGGCGAGCTCCGGTCGCATTTTGTAAATTTTCGTTGCAGCATAATGGTTTCTGACGTTGCCGGAAAAAGTTGGCCAGTCGTACCTGAATGGGTGGTGAATCGAACAAATGTTCGGGTAGAGTGAGGGTGTGAGTGTCGATGAGGTGGTGCCGGTGTGGCAGCTTTCCGATGGGGAGCTGACTGCTGGGCTTCTTGCTGTCGAACGGGATTTGGGTCGTGTGTATGCGCGGATGCTGGATCTCGTCGGCGATATCGACAGGCGTGGTTTGTCTGTGGAGAAGGGTTTTCGTGATACGGCGACGATGTTGGCGTTGTCGTTGCGGGTGTCGAAGAGGGAAGCGTCCGCTCGTGTTGCTCAGGCTTCTGCGGTGCTTCCGTTGATGCGGAAGGCGTTGGAGTCGGGGGAGATCAACCGGGAACACGCCCACGAGATCGAACACGTCCTGTCGCAGGCTCCGGATTCGGTGTCGGTGGAGGAGGTCGCGGCGCACGAGGCCACCCTGGTCGAGTTGTCGCAGCAGGCGATCCCCGCCACCGTCCGGAAGGTCGGTCGGCGGGTGTTGGGGTACTGGGATGTGCTGGACAAGAAGCCGGAGGATCGTGAGCGGGACCTGTCCCGTCCGAACCGGGAGTTCCGGTACTCGTTCACGCGGGATGGTCGGATGAAGTACTCGGGTGAGTTTGATCCTGAGGCCGGGCATTTCGCCGAGGACATGCTGATTCCGTTGGCGAAGCCTGACCCGGTTGATGTGTTCGGTAATCCGGATCCGCGGACGGCGGCGCAGCGCCAGGGTGATGCGTTGGCGGCGATCTTCGACCTCGCCGGACGCTCCCCTGACCTGCCGGTGAAGGCTGGTGAACGGGCGGTGGTGACGGTGACGATCGGGCTGGAAGAGTTGGAACGCCGCGCGGGCATAGTCATGTTGGATGGTTATGGTGCGTTGAGTGTGAGTCAGGTGCGGCGGATGTGCTGCGACGCGAAAGCCGTACCGGCGGTACTGAACGGTGCCAGTGAGGTCCTCGACCTGGGTCGGGCGGTGCGGACGGCGACTCCGGCGCAGCGCCGGGCGTTGATCATCCGGGATCGCGGATGCACGGGTCCGGGGTGTTCGCGAGGCCCGAAATGGGCAACGCCACACCACCTCGTGCACTGGAGCAACCCCGGCGGTGTCGGAGGCCCGACGGACATCGTCAATCTCGGGCTTGCCTGCGAGAGACATCACCACCTGCTCCACCATGGTGGGTGGGATATGCGGTTGCGTAACGGAATCATCGAATGGCTCCCGCCTGGGTGGCTGGATCCGGAGCGAAGACCCATCCGCAACACCGCACACGACCCACCCCGGACCGAGGACCCGTCCGGCTTATCGTGCCGGACCGACCCTAGGCCGGGGAGGACGGCTCAGCGCTTGAGCGTGAAGGTGAAGTCGCCGGAGAGCTTGCCGCTCAGCCGGATTGCCGAGACGAGTTTCCCTTCGGTGATAAGTCTTTCGACCTCGGCTCGTGAAAGGTCGCAACCTTCGGCGATCAGTCGCACCGGCCGGACAGGGATTCGCGCCGCGAAGCGGACCGAGACGTCGATCACCTCACGGTCAAGGTGATCCGATCCGTCGGTGTCGAGGCGCCAGGCGTTGTCCCAGTCGAGGGCGATGCGGTTACGGCGCCGCACCAACGGATCCTGGAGCAGCTCAGCCGCCAGGCCAGGGTCGTTGTCATGCAGCCGGTCCAGCAGGTCAGGTCGTATGGAGCGCACAGGCACCCGCTCCAGGACCGTGAGCTTCGCGGTTTCCCCGCACGCGGTACAGAGCGCGAGGAGCCAAGCGTCGATGAGCTTGTGGTTGGCGTTGACGCGAAATTTACCGCTTGCCCGGAAGCGCTCGGACGCGCACGCGTGGCAACGGCGGCGAACGAGCGGCAGGCAGGTGGGCACGACTACCCAGTTTTCGAGCATGGAAATACACCGTTTCAGTGAGAAGTCCGCAGCAAAAAGAAGCGCGGCGCATTGGCGCGACGCGCGACAAACAGCGCTCGGGAGGTCTCACAAGGTGTACAACGGCACGTCCTTGCCTGGACGACTTGGTTCGGCAGCACGATAATGGTTCACAGCGGTGCCGTTCCACTGGTTATCGAGCGTCTCACCGCGGTGACGGTGACTGTGACGGTGCCGTGGCACAGCGGCCCCTGCCCGAACCAGTCGCAGGATCCGCCGGACAGGCTAGTCCTGCTTGGCGAGGTCTCGGATCAGCGAGGTGATCTCCCGGCTGACGGGCCGCAGCACTCGCAGCCGGGAGAGCCCGACCAGCCTGGCGATCAGCGGGACACTGCGTTCGACCAGCATGCGGGTGCGTTTCGTGTGGGGGGACCGGTCGTGGACCCAGAACAGCACGATCCCCATCTGGTAGAGCCATAACAGTCCGGGGAGCTCTTCGCGCAGCTCCTGGTCGAGTTTGACGTCGGAGCTCTCGATGACCTCGCGCATCAGCCCGATCGAGGCCTCGCGGGCCGCCGTGGAGTCCACGCTGAACGGGCTCAGCGGGGACTCCGGGTCGGCGGCGTTGACGAAGAACTGCGTGCCGAAGCGGTGATACGGCCTAGCCACGTCGAGCCAGGTGAGCAGGACGGTCTTGAGCCGGGTCCCGAAGTCCGGCTCCCCTTCGAGCGCTTGGCGCGAGGCCGTCAGGTGCTGGTGGGACAGTTCGTCGTAGAACCCCTGGATCAACTGCTCCTTGGCGGAGAAGTAGTAGTACGCGTTCCCCACCGAGACCCCGGCCTCACCCGCGATCGCCCGCATCGTGGTGCGGTCGTAGCCCTTCTCGCTGAACAGCCGCATCGCGGTCGCCACGATCAGCGACCTGGTCTCTTCACTCTTCGCCACGCGGTGCACCGTATCCGGTCCGCGCTCAGCGCGGCGGGACCGGCGCGGGGTAGCCACCGAGCATCGGCTCCTGCGGCCGGTTCGCCGGAATCATGGCGGTCGCGGCGGGCAGGTGGCGACGGCGGATCCCGTTGAAGACCAGCACGTTCGCCAGGTGCATGACGCCGAGCACCAGCGCGACGATGCCCACCTTCACCGACAGCAGCTCGAACACGTCGCGCGCGTCGAGCACAGTGCCGCTGCTGGTCAGGAACAGCGTCACGAAGCCGAGGCTGATCAGGTAGAAGCCGACGACCAGCAGCTGGTTGACCGAGTTGGCGAGCCCGGGACTGTCCGAGAAGACCTCGGTGAGGAAGGTTCGGCCGTGCTTGCTCAGGGTGCGGGCCACCACCACCGTGAGCGGGATGCTGATCAGCAGGTACAAGGCGTAGGCGATAACCACGGGTTCCATCGGTTCCTCCAGGTGAACGATCTTTTGAACGTGTTCAAGTCGACCGTAGACCGTCGTTTGAACATGTTCAAGAGTGCGCCCGATCACGCTTCGGCACGGCGAGGTCGTTAGGTGAACTGCAGTTCGTCGCCCAGACTGAACAGGCAGTTACCGCGTTGATCGAGGATCAGCTGGTGAAGATCCGTGAACTGAAGGTCAGATTCTTCACATGAGCAAGGTTCGACCATTTCTGATGCTCGGGGTGGTGGTGGCGCTGGGCGCGGTCACTGTCGTTCTCGCCGGGGGTCGCCTGCCGTGGACCAGTACGCCCCATCGCTGTGACATCCCGGCGTCGGTCGCCGGAGGCGCGGTTTCTTCGTCGGCCGCGCCGGGCGGTGGTGGTGTCCGTGTCATCGAGCAGGGCTTCACCGGCGCGGAAGATCATTCGGTCAGTCTTGGGGCCATCGTCGAGAACTCCAGCACGAGCGTGGCTTACCGGACTCGCGTTACGTTCAGGACGTTCGATGCCGAACACAACCTGCTGCCGCCCACCGAGGGTAGCGTTGATCGTCGGTTGGTGGAGATCCCCGTCATTCTTCCTGGGCAGCGCACCGGTGTCGGTCTGTCGACCTTGATGACCCGTAGCACGGAAATAGCGTCGTTCGAGGTCGAGATGGGGACAACCACCTGGGTCTCGCGCCCCGCACTGGGGCAGGACTACGAGCCGACGACGGGCGCGTACCTGCGGGTGTTGCGGTTCAATCCGAAGACGCCGTTCAACGTTGATATTCACTACAAGGAGACTTCGCCGAGTTGCCGTTCGCTCGGTAGCAGGAGGACCGCGACGGTGTTTCGTGACGCCGGGGGGAAGATCGTCGGAGGCTCCCTCGACAGTCCTGGAGGGTTGATCATCTTTCGTGACGAACAGGGCAGGGACCTCGGGGGAGAGTGGACGCTTCCGGCAGGGCAATCGTGCGACCAAGGTGAACGGGAGACTTGGCTCACGCCCTCTGTGCCGGTACCTGCCGTCGCGGCCGACGCCCGCACGGAGGTCTATCCCTACTGCGACCTCGCCAGTCCGCCTTACTCGAGCAAGCCGGGAACCCCCGGAAACTAGTGGATCTCGCCGGCCCGCCACCGATACTTCGGAGCACCACCTGGTGCACTGACCTACCCTGGCCCCATGAAGATCGCGATCCTCGACGACTACCAGAGCGTCGCCCTCACCTACGGCGACTGGGCCTCCCTGAACGCCGAGATCGAGGTGTTCACCGAGGCGTTCGCCGACGCCGACGAACTCGTCGAACGCCTCGGCGGTTTCGACGTACTCGTCGCGATGCGGGAGCGCACGCGTTTCCCCTCGGCGGTGCTCGACCGGCTTCCCGAGCTGAAGCTGTTGGTCAGCACCGGCCCGCGCAACGCCGCGATCGACGTCGCGGCGGCGAACCGCAATGGGGTCGTCGTGTGCGGGACAGGGTATCTCGGCCAGCCCACCGCGGAGCACACCTGGGCGCTGATCCTCGCCGCCGCGCGTAGTCTGCCCGCCGAATTCGACTCCGTTCGGACGGGTGGCTGGCAGGTCGGCGTCGGGACGATGCTGCACGGCAAGACGCTCGGCCTGGTCGGTCTCGGGCGCCTCGGGTCGAGTGCGGCGAAGATCGGCCAGGCGTTCGGTATGAAGACGATCGCGTGGAGTCAGAACCTCACCGCCGAGAAGGCCACCGAGCACGGCGTCGAGGCGGTCTCGAAGGAGGAGTTGTTCGCCCGCTCGGACGTGCTGTCGATCCACCTCGTGCTCAGCGGCCGCACCCGTGGCCTGATCGGCGCCGCCGAACTCGCGCTGATGAAGCCTGACGCCATCCTCGTCAACACCTCGCGCGGCCCGATCGTCGACGAGGACGCGCTACTGGATGTGGTGCGGCGCAAGGCGATCGCCTGTGCGGCGCTTGACGTCTTCGCCACCGAACCGCTGCCAGCCGACCATCCGGTGCGCACACTGGACAACGTCGTCCTCACCCCGCACATCGGGTTCGTGACGCGGGAGGTCTACGAGATCTTCTACGGCGACGCCGTCGAGAACATCGCCGCCTACCAGGCCGGAAAACCTTTGCGTGTCATGGAATAGCTGTCGCGCGGCGGCCACCTCGAAGCCGCCCGCCTGCCGGGCCTTGGTGTCACGCACGGCCACACCGGTGGGGGGCGACCGCCAGTTCGGCGCAGTTGTTCGCCTCGGCTGAGGAGTGCGACGACAAGCGAATCGAACGTCAGCTGGTAGGCGCCGACCTGGGTCGGATCTGATCGACATCCGCCACGGGTCAGATCGGGCGGAGAGACCCAACGAGTCGCTCGGCGGCCATCACGGGAACGGAACGGTGTCCGGCGCGCAGGTCGCGCCGTCCGCCGGGGTCTTCAACGTCGTGAAGTAGTCGGCGACGGCTGCCGAGGCGCACGCGCTGTGGACGTTCAGCGAGGTGTGCCCGAAACCGTCGACGACCAGGACGTGGCCGTCGCCTGGTTCGCCCGCGGTGGCTTGGGCGTTGTGCAGCGGCGTCGCCGGGTCGTATCGGTTGTTCAGCACCAGCACCGGGTTCGCGCGCGGCCGGTTCCAGGGGCCGCGGTAGCGGTCCTCGTCGTGTCCGGGCCAGCCGACGCACTGGGCCATCGCGAACACCGCGCCCAGCCCGAAATACGGCTGCCGGACGCGTTCGGTCTTGGCGAGCTCGTCGTACTCCGCCGGGGTTTTCGGGTTGTCGCTGTCCGAGCACTGCACGGCCAGGAAGCCGGGGGAGTGCGTCGGCAGGTACGGGTCCAGCACCGCGGCCGGGGCAGCGCCTTCGGCCGGGCCCGCGAGCGCGTTGAGCGTCTCGGCCAGGCGTTTCCAGCGGCCGGACTGGTACTCGGCGCTGTCGATCGTCTTGAGCAGGGAGGCGAGGGTGGTGCCGCCGACCGGGCCCTGGCTCAGTTTCGCGTAGATGTCGGCGAACTTCTGCCGTGGGTCGCCCGCGGAGAAGGCGCATTTCGGCCCGGCCGCGGCGCATTCGTCGAAGAACTTGTCGAGCTCCTGCTGCTGGGAGCCGGCGACGTCGGCGCGGACGTCGACCGGGGCGTGCTCCTGGCCCGGCTTCCCGGTGGCGTTCGCGACGAGGTCGAGCGTGCCGTCGAGGGTGAGCGCGCGGGTCTTGTCCGGAAAGAGGTTCGCGTAGGTGCCGCCGAGGTAGGTGCCGTAGGAGTAGCCGTAGAAGTTGAGGCTCTGATCGCCGACGCCTTGGCGCAGCAGGTCCATGTCCCGCGCGACGTTGGCGGTGGACAAGTGGTTCAGCAGGTCGCCGGAACCGGCCGCGCAGGCCTTGCCCGGCGCGGCGCTCGCGGCGTAGAAGGCGTCGTGCTGCTCGGGGCGCAGCGGGGAACCACCGGCCGGGACCTTGTCCGCGCCGGGGCAGCTGATCGGGGCGCTGCCGCCGATCCCGCGCGGGTCGAAGCTCACCAGGTCGAACCGCGCCCGCAGCTCGTCCGGGTACCGGGCGCCGAACCGGATCAGCTCGCTCACGCCGTCAGTGCCGGGGCCGCCGAAGTTGAAGAACAGCGAACCGAGCCGCCTGCCGGGATCGCTCGCCGGGAGCTTGATCACTGCCAGCGAGATGGCCGGGCCGGTCGGTTCCCGGTAGCTCAGCGGCACCTGGGCGCTCGCGCACTGGAACGTTCCGTGGCAGGGGGCCCACTTCAGCGCGGGCACCGCCGCGCCGTTCGTGCCCAGCGCGGGCGGGGTGGCGGCGGCCGGAGACGCGCTGGACGACGACGGGGTCGCGGGCGCGCTGCACGCGGCCAGCAGGAGTACGGCCAGTGCGGCGAGCGGACGGAGCGGCTTCAACGCAACTCGGCGAGCACGGCGTCGGTGTAGGGCGGCCAGGCTTCGGCCGCCCATGGGCCGAAGTCCCGGTCGGTCAGCGTGACGCAGGCCGCGCCTGCCTCGGGGTCGACCCACAGGAACGTGCCGGACTGCCCGAAGTGGCCGAAGGTCCGCGGTGAGCTCTCCGCGCCGGTCCAATGTGGACTCTTGTGGTCGCGGATCTCGAACCCGAGGCCCCAGTCGTTCTCCTTCTGGTAGCCGAAACCGGGCAGCACCCCGCTGACGCCGGGGAACACCACGGCCGTCGCCTCGCGCAGGGTCTGCTCCGCGATGAGCTTCGGCGCCTGCAGCTCGGCGGCGAAGGCCGCCAGGTCGTCCACTGTGGACACCGCGCCGGACGCGGGGGAGCCCGTCAGCGCGGAGCCCGTCATGCCGAGCGGGCCGAACAGCGCCTCGGCCTGGTAGTCGGCGAACGGGATGCCGGAGTGCTCGGTGAGCGCCTCGGCGAGCTGCTCGAACCCGGCGTTGGAATAGAGCCGCCGCTTGCCGGGGGCGGACATCGCCTTGTGCTCGTCGAAGGCCAGCCCGGAGGTGTGCGCGAGCAGGTGCCGGATCGTCGAACCCTCGGGCCCGGCCGGGGTGTCGAGCTCGACGACGCCCTCCTCGATCGCGATCAGCGCGGTGTAGGCGGTCAGCGGCTTGCTCACCGACGCGAGCCGGAACGGCCGGGCGGTGTCGCCGTGCGAAGCCAGCACCGCGCCCGCGGCGTTCACCACCGCCGTCGCGGCGTTGTCCACCGGCCACTGCCCGATCAAGCGCACGCTCTCCATGTCCGCCAGCCTACGAAGCCCGCCCGCGGACGTGACGAAGGGGCCCTTCGGGACGGATTCGTCCCGAAGGGCCCCTTCCGGACCTCTTTCGCCCCGCACTGGCGCGATCTTTAGTGCGCGGCGTCCAGGTCGGTCGCGACCAGCTCGGCGACCGCTGTGACAGCGGCCTCCGCGCCTTCACCCTCGGCGCTGATGACTACCTCGTCGCCGTATCCGGCGGCCAGGGTCATCAGGTTCAGCACACTGCGGGCGGCCACCGGGTCGCCGCCCGCCTTGGCGATGCTCACCGCGACGGGCTGCGCCGCGGCCGCCTTGGCGACCAGCGCGGCCGGCCTGGCGTGCAGGCCCACCTTGCTCGCCACGGTGACACGTTTCTCCGGCATGTTCTTCCCTTTCGTCTTTGAGTACCGCGATGTTACTTCGCGGCGGTCCGCTCGAGGTCGGCCTCGAGCGAGTCGTCCTCGCGGCCCGGCGTCTTCAGGTTCCACTTGGTGATGACGAAGCGGAACACGACGTAGTAGATCAGGCCGAAGACGAGGCCGATCGGGATCAGCAGCCACGCCTTGTGCGCGGTGTCCAGGCTCGAGTTGAGCGCGAAGTCGATCGCGCCACCGGAGAAGGAGAACCCGAGGTGGATGCCGAGCGCGTTGACCAGTGCGAGCGAGAGGCCCGTCATGATCGCGTGGAACACGTACAACGGCCAGGCGACGAACATGAACGCGAACTCGATCGGCTCGGTGACGCCGGTGATGAACGACGTCAGCGCGGCGGCGATCATCACACCGCCGACCAGCTTCTTCTGGCTCGGCTTCGCGGTCTGCCAGATCGCCAGCGCGGCGGCGGGCAGGGCGAACATGAAGATCGGGAAGAACCCGGTCATGAACGTGCCGGAACCCTGGACGTGGTTGAAGAAGTTGGTCAGGTCGCCGCCGCCGAACACGAACCACACCGGCACATTCAGCAGCTGGTGCAGGCCGACGGGGATCAGCAGGCGGTTCAGCACGCCGTAGATGCCGCCACCGACGACCGGGGAGCCCGTGACCGCTTCACCGATGTTGTGGATCCCGGCGTCGACGTACTTGAACAGCAGGCCGAGCACGACGCCGATCACGATCATCACCAGGGCGGTGATGATCGGCACGAACCGGCGGCCGCCGAAGAACGCGAGCCACGCGGGGAGCTTGATGCGGTGGTAGCGCTGCCACAGCAGCGCCGCGACGATACCGGTGATGACCCCGGTAAGGACGCTGTAGGGCCAGTGGACCGGCTGGAGGTCCCAGCCCGGCTTGTAGCCGTCCTGGCTGCTGATCGGGGCGAGGGCCTGGATGACGTTGTTGAGCACGACCCAGCCGACCACCGCTGCCACGGCGGTCGAACCGTCGCCCTTACGGGCGAAACCGACCGCGATGCCGACGGCGAACAGCAGCGGGAGCCAGTTGAACAGGCCACCGCCCGCCCCGCCGACCACAGCCGCGACCTTGTCCCAGCCGAGCCCCTTCGGGCCGAAGACGTCTTCCTGACCGAGCCGGTTCAACAGGCCCGCGGCGGGCAAAACGGCGATGGGGAGCATCAAGCTGCGGCCGAAGCGCTGGAGCCCGGCCAGGCCGATGCCCTTGCTCTTCGCCCCTTCCGCGGTGGTGGCGCTCATCGGGTACCTCCATGGTGAGGGTGGTGACCGAAATCCGGGGAATTCCGATCTAGCTGCATGGTGACCTGGTAGTGATCGCCCCGGTACCAGGAAGTCATGTCTTCGACGGGTTCTCCGTTGGCGCTGGAGACCCGGCGGAAGACCAGGAGCGGACTGCCGGTGCGCATGCCGAGCAGGCGCGCCGTCTCTCTGTCCGCCGATTCGGCCCAGACCGTCTGCCACGCCTGGTCGGGGCGGACCCCGTAGACGTCGGACAGCTGGGAGTAGAGGGATTGGGTGAGGTCGAGGTCGAGCAGGCCAGGGGTCCGGGCGGCGTGGTACCAGCCGCGCTCGACCGCGAACGGCACGCCGTCGGCGCGGCGGAGCCGGACCAGCCGGTGCGCGGGCACGCCCGCGGCGAGACCGAGCGCGCCCGCCGAGGGGGCGGGCGGGACCTCGCTGGCCGTCCGCACCACCTCGGTGGTCGGCGTCAGCCCGCGGCGGCGCATGTCCTCGGTGAACGACATCAGGTAGAGCTGCAGCTCCATCCGCCGCGTCGCGGTGAACGTGCCCTTGCCGCGGACCCTGGCGAGCAGGCCCTCTTCGACCAGCTTGCCGATCGCGGAGCGCACGGTGAGCCGGGAGACGTGGTAGTGCTGGGCCAGCTCGCGTTCGGACGGGATGGGCGAGCCCGGCGGCAGCTCGCGTTCGACGGTGCGCCGCAGGATCTCACGCAGCTGGGCGTGCTTGGGCGTGGGCCCGTTGATGACCTGGTCGGACGGGGGAACGGGCGCGGTGGCGCTCATCGGATGTCACCGTCCTTTCCGGTCTCGAGTGGGTACCCGTGCTCGCATCTGGTCCGGAAGATTGGTACGTTCCGGTCTAGACCAATGTCTGATGGGGCAGGATGCTCCGCCGCACGAGCAGGTGTCAACCACCGTTATGTTTTCGTGGCCAGAGGTGGGGTGCATGCCGACAAACGGCGTAGTAGACGTGGTTCCCTCAGGTGGGAAACCGACAAGGATCAAGGAGAACTCGATGGCTGATGACAGGCCGGAAAAGATCCTCGCGGCGCTCGGCGGCGCGGACAACATCATCGAGATCGAAGGCTGCATCACCCGGCTGCGGTGCGAGCTCAAGGACGGCGGCGTCGTCGACGAGCCCGCGCTCAAGAAGGCCGGGGCGATGGGCGTGGTGAAGATGGGCGGGGTGGTCCAGGTCATCGTCGGTCCCGAGGCCGACACCATCGCCTCCGACATCGAGGACCTGTTGTGAGCCTGGAGATCCTCAGCCCGGTCGCCGGGCGGACGGTCGCCATGAGCGAGGTCCCGGACCCGGTCTTCGCGCAGGCGATGGTCGGCCCCGGCGTGGCCGTGCAGCCCGCGGGCGGGCGTCAGGACGCGGTCGCGCCGATCGACGGCACGGTGGTCACCCTGCATCCGCACGCGTTCGTCGTCGCGGGCGAGGACGGCCGCGCGGTGCTGGTCCACCTGGGCATCGACACCGTGAAGCAGAAGGGCGAGGGCTTCACCCTGCACGTGGTCAAGGGCGAGGCGGTCCGCGCCGGTCAGCCAGTGGTCGGCTGGGACCCCGAGGCCGTCGCCGCCGCCGGGTACTCGGCGATCGTGCCGGTCGTGGCGCTCGACGCCAAGGCCGAGGCGCTCACCGGCCTCGCCACCGGTGCCGAGGTCAAGCCCGGCGACCCCGTCTTCGCCTGGACCGACTGAGCGTCCGCGCCCGGGACATCGAATTGCCTGAAGGCCACCATCACCGCGTCTAACGCCGTGATGGTGGCCTTCAGGGGCATTGCCTGAGCTTGTTGTTTAACCTGTTTGGGTCGTTGCGGCGGTGACCTTGGTGTCGGTTTTGGTGGTCTTTCCGACGTGGCATCCGACGGCGCGGTGCTTGTTTCGTGAGCCTGGTGGGCGGCCTGGACCTGG
>NZ_JAYMZS010000192.1:0-11246 GCF_035828755.1 Amycolatopsis sp. H20-H5
CGGCGTCGGCGGGCTCGTCCACGAACTCGGCGCCGGGCGCGGCGAAGGCCTCGCGCACCGACCCGGCCAGCGCGTCCTGGCCGGGTTCACCCACCACGGACACGGTCTTGCCCCGGACCTGCGACGCCTTGCGGCCCGCCAGCGGCCGGGCGACCCGGCGCGAAACGTATCTGACCGGCGCGCGCCCGAGACTGTCCACTGTGGAGGCTTCGGGCTTGAGCCGCGCCTCGATCCATTCGGTGAGCGCGTTCGCCGTGCGCTGGCGACTGAGCTGGTCCTGCCCGTCGTCCACCAGCGAGGCCAGGCCGAGTTTCGTCAGCAGCGTCCCGGCGATCTCGGTGCGTTTGATCGAGTCGATCGACAGATCGGCTTCGAGGTCGAGGTCGCCGTCGATCATCTCGACCGGGTAGCCGGTGCGATCGCTGATCACCCCGACGACCGAGGTGAGCACGCTGACCGCGACCTCCTGAACAGGGACGGGCTGGACAACGGCTGGCTGGACGACGGGCACGGGCTGGGCGATCGGCGGCACGGCGGCCTGGACCACGGACACCGTGGCCGCGCCCAGGTACCCGAGCATGACCTCGCGCTGCGCGGCCACCAGCTCACGGCTGGTACGGAGGAAGTCGGCCACCACCTGGTCGCGGCCGTCGGTCTGCTGCTGGTTCATCGACGTCCTCGGGATTCGTCGGGCGGGCGCGAGCCCGTGGGCCGGGAGTGCGCCGCCGGGGGCGCGGACGAGCTGGCCGTCCACGGTCCAGGGGGCGGTGGTCGGCGGCACGGTGATCGTCACCCTGCCGCGGAAAAGCCATTCGGTGCGGACCGGCGCACCGGCGACGGCGAGGGTGGCGACCGCGGTGAGGAACCCGCGGATACCGCCGCCCGGTTCGCACGGGACCGTCGTGTGCGGCCGGTCGCCGAGGATCTCGCCCACCAGCCGGGACAGCACCCGGCCGGGCCCGGCCTCGACGAACGTGCGCGCGCCCGCGGCGTACATGTCCTCGATCTGGTCGACGAACCGCACCGGGGAACCGATCTGCGCGGCAAGCTCGGCCCGGACAGCGCCGGGCTCGTACGCCTTCGCGGTCCGGTTGGACCACACCGGCAGCATCGGGTCCCGCACGTCCGCCGCGGCCAGTTCGAGGGCGAACGCGGTCGACGCGGGTGCGACGAGCGGACTGTGGAAGGCGCAGGCGACGGGGATCCGCTTGGCCGCGAAAGCGTTCTCCCGCAGGACGCGGACGACCTCGTCGACGGCCGCGGCCGGACCGGACAGCACGACCTGGCCGGGCGCGTTGTGGTTGGCCACCACGACTTCCCGGCCGACCCGCTCGACGTTGCGGCGAAGGAACGAAGTGACGTCCTCCCGCGAGGCCTTCACCGCCGCCATCGCGCCGGGCTCGGCACCGGCGGCGTCGACGATCGCCCGCGCCCTGTACCGGCTGAGCCCGAGCAGCGTCCCCGCGTCGAAGGCCCCGGCGACGGACAGCGCGACCAGCTCGCCGTAGCTGTGCCCGGCGAGCACGTCCGGCCGGATTTCGAGGCGCTCCAGCAGCGCGCACAGCGCCGATTCGACGAGCCCCAGCGCGGGTTGCGCCGCGCGGGTGTCCTTGAGCGCCTCGTCCTGGGCGGCCGCCGCCTCCTCGCCGAACGCGCGGGGCGGGAACGTCGTCGCGGCGACGTCCGGGGCGAGCCGCAGGAAGTCCTTGAGCTCGGGAAAGTGCACGAAGAACTCGGCCAGCATCCCGGTCCGCTGACTGCCCTGGCCGGGGAACAGGAACGCGAGCTTGCCGAGCTCGCCGCCGTCCGCGGTGAGACCGCCGGTCTCCAGCTCGGCCCGATCCCCCGCGACCACGGCGAGCCGCACGGGATCGGCCGAACGGTCGGCCAGTTCGGACGCGAGCGCGGCCAGCTCCCGCAGCGGACGCCCGGGGTTCGCGGCGAGCAGGTCCCGCCGCACCCGCTCGGCGGTCTCGAGGTCGGAACCGCGGAACAGGAACAACTCCGCGTCCCAGTCCCGCAGCCCGTGCCGGGTTTCCGGCGGCATCGGCGACGCCGCCAGCACCGCGTGGAAGTTGGTGCCCCCGAAGCCGAACGCGCTGACCCCGGCGAACCTGCGACCGCCGCCCGGCGTCCACGGCCGGGCAGTGGTCGAGAAGGTGAAGGGGCTGCTTTCCGCTTCCCAGGCCTGATTCGGCTTCTTGAGATGCACGGTCGGCGGCACGACCTCGTGCCACAGCGAAAGCGCCGTCTTGATCAGCCCGGCGAGCCCGGCAGCGCATTTCGTGTGCCCGATCTGGCTCTTCACCGAACCGAGCGCGCAGCCGCCTGGCTCGGCACCGGCGTCCTGGAAGAACGCGGTCAGCGCCTTCAGCTCAGTGGCGTCGCCCACCACAGTTCCGGTGCCGTGCGCCTCCACCAGGCCGACGTCCGCGGGCGACACCCCCGCGTCGGCGTAGGCCCGCTCCAGAGCGCGCCGCTGGCCTTCGGGACGCGGGGCGGTCAGGCCGAGGGCCTTGCCGTCGCTCGCCGCGCCGATGCCCTTGACCACGGCGTACACCCGGTCGCCGTCACGTTCGGCGTCGGACAGGCGCTTGAGTGCGAGGCACGCGACGCCCTCGCCGAGCGCGATGCCGTCGGCCGCGCCGTCGAAGGGCCGGCAGCGCCCGGTCGGCGACAACGCGCCGGCCGAGGTGAACATGAGGTAGTCGGTGATCCCGTTGTGCAGATCGACCGCTCCACAAAGGACCATCGAACTGTCTCCCTGCCTCAGGTGCATGCAGGCGAGGTCGAGCGCGGCGAGCGAAGAGCCACAGGCGGCGTCGACGGTGTAGTTCGCGCCGCCGAGGTCGAGCCGGTTGGCGATGCGGCCGGAGATGACGTTGGCCAGCGTGCCGGGGAACGAGTCCTCGGTCAGCTTCGGCAGCTGGGCCAAGAGCTCTTCGGGCACTTCCTCGAGGTACGACGGCAGCAGCGCGCGCAACACCCCGGCGTTGGCGAGGTCTCCCCCGGCCTCCGCCCCGAAGATGACGCTGGTCCGCTCGCGGTCGAACGGCCGTTCGCCGTAGCCGGCGTCGGCGAGCGCGCGGCGCGCGACCTCCAGCGACAGCAGCTGGGCGGGGTCGATGCTGCCCATGGAGTTCGGCGGGATGCCGTAGGCCATCGGGTCGAACGGGATCTCCGGCAGGAAACCGCCCCATTTGGACGGCGTGACCGCACCGGGATCGGCAGCGTTCTGTCCGAAGTAGACGGACTGGTCCCAGCGCTGCGACGGCACCTCGGTCACCGCGTCGAGCCCGCGCAGCACCGTCGACCAGAACGCGGGCAGGTCGGGCGCGCCGGGGAAGGCACAGGCCATCCCGACGATCGCGATCTCTTCGCCGCCGGGCCGCTCGTCCCCGGCCGGCGCGGACTGCTCCGCGCCAAGGAACGCGGCCGCGCCCTCGGTGACCTCGCGGTGCAGCTCGGCGATCCCGGTCGGGCCGTCGCGCAGGACGGCGACCTGACCGGCCATGTACATGCCGTCGGAGAACTGTTCCTTCTCCCCCACCGCGACCAGCTCACCGCCCTCACGGCGGAGTCCCTTGCTGGCGATCCGCAGCCGTCCGGCGTTGAGCTCCTCCAGCCGCTGCCACGCTTCCTGCGGCGGCAGTTCGGCCAGCGTCTCCCTGGCGGCGGCGAACTCGTCGACGTAGGGGCTGGGGAGACACCGGGTGAGGTGGCCGGGCGCGGTCTCCAGCGTGACCGTGGACTGGGCCACCACAGCCCAGGTCTGGAACAGATCGGTGATCGCGCCGTGCTCGACGGCCTCGGCGGTGAACAGGTAGGCGGTGCCCATCAGCACGCCGACCCCGGCGCCCGTGGCGGCCAGCTCCGCGGCCATCGCGGCGACCATCGCCGCGGACCGCGCGTCGTGGATCCCCCCGGCGAACAGCACCTCGACACCGTCCACACCGGACTCGCGCAGCACGTCGAGCTGGGACTCCCACAGCGTGAAACTCGACCGCGGGCCGACGTGGCCGCCGCACTCGGCGCCCTCGAAGACGAACCGGCGTGCCCCGGCGTCGAGGAACTGACGCAGCAGGATCGGCGACGGCACGTGCAGGTAGGTCGCGATGCCCTCGGCTTCCAGCACCTTCGCCTGCGCGGGCTTCCCTCCCGCGATGAGCACACACCGCGGCCGGGCCGCCCGGATCGCGGCGAGCTGCTCGGCGCGCAAAGACTCGGAGACGAACCCGAGAATGCCCGCGCCCCAAGGCTTCTCGCCGAGCAACCGGCCGGTCTCGGCGAGCAGCTCGGCGGTCCGCGGGCCGTCGGCGGTGGCCACCGCGACGAACGGCATCCCACCCTGCTCGGCGACAGCGGCCGCGAAGCCCGGCTGATCGCTCACCCGCGTCATCGGGCCCTGCACGACCGGCAACGCCGAGCCGAGGGACCGGCACAGCGGCCCGCCCTGTTCCACCGGCGACACCCGAGGAAGGTCCACAAGGGACGAGACGAGCGAACGGACGGCGTGTTCGGCGTGGGTGAACCGCGCGGCGAGCAGCGCGGCGAGCGGGCCGTCGGCGCCGACCGGCAGGAACGCGCCGGAGGTCGCGATCTCCTCGGCGGTGAAGTCCTTGGTGTCCTGTTTGGTGCCGGGCGCGGAGAACACCCGGTGCTCCCCGAGCACCGCGGTCTCCGAACCGTCCATCCTGGACAGCAGCTGCCGGGTCCGCCACGGCACGTCGGACTCGGGGAACAGGGCCAGCTGGCTGTCGAGGACCACCCCGGCGGCGCCGCCCGCGACGGCCGCCACGGCCGTCCGCGGCCCGATGCCCCCGCAGGCCCAGATCGGCAGCTCCTCGCCGAAACGCTCCAAGAGCAGCTGCAGCAGCACGAACGTCGTCAGCTCGCCGACCCGGCCGCCCGCCTCGTTGCCGCGCGCGACCAGGCCGCTCGCCCCGGCGTCGATCGCCAGTGCCGCCTCGTCGGCACTGGTGACCTCCACCAGTGCCCGCCGGCTACCCGCGGCCGCGACGTCACCGACCGTCCACGATGAACTCCAGCCGAGCAGCACGAGCTCGACTTCCGGGCCCGCCAGCACTTCCGCCGGGCGGGCCACGCAGCCGTGCGGCACCCGCACGCCGAACGGGGCACCAAGCCGGGCCCGGCAGTGCGCGAGCGCTCCAGCGCTTCGCGCGGCCGGGCCGCCGAGGTCGAGCACACCGAACCCGCCACCCCGGGTCACGGCGGCGACCAGGCGCGGGTCGGGCTGTCCGAAAGGTGACACCCCGAGCAGCCGCAAGCGTGCCTCGGTCATCGGCGGACCTCCTGTTCACGGGCGGGGATGGTGGCGCGACCGCGTCAGCGCGTGTGATACCAGCGGTTTGCACTGCGGCATAGTCGGCCGGACAACGGTAAACAATCGTCGATACGCGGAGGGCGAGCGTACCACCCGAACGCCGCATCATGCTAAAGTCACAACCGTGAGAAAAATCGTAAGTCAAGCCAAAAGATCCTCTTGACCTGCACTTTTATCATGTACGTTCTAGTTTTTTTGTTCAATTTACTCACGCCGGTCACAAAAGATAAGAATTGTCTCGTTAAATGGGATAAGCGCAGCACTGGAGCCCCCGTGGAACTGACAGGACGAGTGGTCGTGCTCACCGGCGCGGCACACGGTATCGGCGCCGCGATGGCGCGTCGCTTCGCCGCGGAAGGCGCCCGCGGGGTGGTGGTGTCCGATGTCGACCTCGACGCCGCGCGGGCCGTGGCCGCCGACATCACCGACGCCGGCGGGCGGGCCGTGGCCTGCCGCGCGGACGCGACGTCCAAAGTGGACTTGCAGCAGCTGGTCTCCAGGGCGCGCGAGGAGTACGGCCCGGTGGACCTGTTCTGTTCCAACGCGGGCATGGCCTTCGGCACCGGGGTGCACGCGGCCGACGAGCAGTGGGCGAGATCGTGGGCGGTCAACGTGATGCAGCACGTCTACGCCGCGCAGGCGGTGCTGCCGACCATGCTGGCACGACACCGGGGCTACCTGCTGATCACCGCGTCGGGCGCGGGCCTGCTCGGCACACCCGGCGACGCGCCGTACTCGGTGACGAAGCACGCGGCCGTCGGGCTCGCCGAGTGGCTGGCCATCACCTACCGGCCGCGCGGCATCCAGGTGAGCGCGCTGTGCCCGCTCGGCGTGCGCACCGCGCTGCTCGAACCGGGCATCGCCGCGGGACATCCGGCCGCGATCGCCATCGCGGCCGCCGCGCCGCTGCTGGAGCCCTCGGAGGTGGCCGAGTCCGTCGTCCACGGCCTCGGCACCGAGGAGTTCCTGATCCTGCCGCACGAAGCGGTCCGCGAGACCTACGCGCGCAAGGCCCGCAGCGTCGACGACTGGATCGACCGGACCATCCACGGCACCATCACCACGATCCCGGAGGGCTGAGCCCATGGAACACCGACGACTGGGCGCGAGCGGTCTCGCCGTCAGCGAGATCTCGTACGGCAACTGGCTCACCTACCGCGACAACGCCGCCGAGTGCGTCACGGCCGCGCTGGACGCGGGCATCACCACCTTCCACACCGCGGCCGCTTGGGGCGCGGGGGCGGCGGAGGAGTCGCTGACCAAGGCGCTGGGCGAGACCCGGCGCGACGACCTCGTGCTGTGCACCGGGGTGTTCTGGCCGGAGGGACCCGGGCCGAACGACGCCGGGCTGAGCCGCAAGCACGTCACCACCTCCCTGCACGGCTCGCTGCGGCGGCTCGCGACCGACCACATCGACGTCTACCAGCTGCTGCGCTTCGACTACCGCACGCCGATCGACGAGACGTTCCTGGCGCTGTCGGACCTGGTGCGGCAGGGGAAGATCCTGTACGTCGGCACGGCGGAGTGGACGGCCGAGCAGATCCTGCAGGCCGCCGCCGCCGCCGAGCGCCACGCCGTCCCGCTGATCGCCAACCAGCCGCACTACTCGATGCTGTGGCGGGTCGCCGAGGCGCAGGTGATGCCGGTCTGCCAGCGCGCGGGCATCGGGCAGTTCGCGTCGGTGCCGCTGGCGCAGGGGGTGCTGACCGGGAAGTACCGCGTCGGCCACGTGCCCGCGAACTCACGCGCGACCGGCGACGAGGAGGCCCGGCAGTCGGTGTGGCCCTTGCTGGCGAAGGAAATCCTCGAGCGGGTCGGCCTGTTGCGGGGCGTCGCCGACGAAGCCGGGCTGACCATGGCGCAGCTGGCGCTGGCGTGGACGCTGCAGAACGAGACGGTCGCGTCGGCGCTGGTCGGCGCGTCCACCCCGGCCCAGGTGACGGAGAACGCGAAGGCCGCGGGCACCACCCTCGACTTCGACGCGCTCACCCGGGTCGACCAGCTCCTCGGCAGTTTCATCCAGACCGACCCCCGCCTCACCTGGTCACCCCCGGCGACCACCCGCCCCTGACCCCCGCAGGTCCCTGAAGGCCACCATGACGGCGTTAAACGCCGTCATGGTGGCCTTCAGGGACAGTCAGCGGCGGGCGAGGGTGGAGTGGAGGGGTCAGTTGATGGTGACGGTTGCGAGTGCGGGGTCCTGGCCAGCGTCCATCGTGCAGGGCAGGTCGAAGGTGCCGAGGTCGGTCGGCGTGCCGTCCGCCTGCCTCGGCGTGATCTTGCCGGTGAACGCGCTGCCGACGGCGAACTTCACCGTGCCCGGCTTCTTCACGGTCAGCCCCGGGACCGGGCCGGTGATGGTGATGGCCATGCCGCCGCTCGCGGGCACCGGGGTCGACGGGAACGCGAGGCCGTTGAGCGTCACGCCCAGCTCGGTGTCGTTGTAGTTCACGTCGACGTTCGCCGCGGCGGAGCCCTCGACGGTCGCGGCGCCGATGAGCTGCAGCGCGCTGACGATGTCCTCGTTGAGGTTCACCCCGACCGAGAAGTCGGTGACGGAGATGGGCGAGCCGGTGGCGACCGAGTCCGGGAAGGTCGCCGCCACGGCGGCGGTGACCTGGTTGCTGCCGATCAGCGGGAATTCGCAGCTGAAGGTCAGGTTCTTGGCGACGGCCCCGGCCGTTTGCGCACCGCCCGCGGCGGCGGTGCCCGCGGTCACGGCGGTGAGCGCGGCGGCGGCGGTGACGGCGGCCGAGAAAAGTCTGAACTGGCGACGCGACATGGGGTACTCCTCGAAGGTCCGCACGGGAACCGATCCGAAAAACAATTCTCCGGATGGGTGGGGAAAGTGAAGAAGAACCGACGAGGGTGAATCGAACGCGACCACATCGTCGGCACGACAGAACTGACAGTACGACCGGGAAAAAGGGCTGGCAACAGTTCTCCGGAAGCGGAGCGGTTCAGGAATAACCCAACACCGTTGTTGTCACGCGGGGACGAGCCGCGAAGCGGGAAGTTGTCTCCGGCGTGCTCGATTCCGCGCCGCAGGCCCACGGACCGCTGGTCCACCGCGATCCGGAAAATTTGTCACCGGATGACGAGGCCGAACCCCGGTCTTTGTCATGATCGACTCCGGTTTCTCCGCCTTAGGGGTGAACTCCCGGCGCCCCCGGCCACCGGCCGTTGACACTTCGCCCGCGCATATTTACCTTGACGTAGCAGGAATCAGGCCAGCTTCGCGGAAACGACGTCGTCGCCGCGAAGACAAGGAGTGCTGCCGATGTCGGTACAGGCCGGGGAACGAAACAATGACGTCCACCCTTCCGCCCCGGCTCTTCAGCCCGAGGAGAATTCGCCGGAAAACGGCCAGGCCCGCGATTTGTGGTCCTCCTTGCCCCGCGCGGTCGCCGTCCGGTTCCGGCCGCACGCCGCCACCATCGGGAAAACGATCCTGCGGGAGATCCAGCGCGCCGTCCCCGAATACGCGCAACCGCTGGAAGGCCCGTTCGGCGAGGTGACCATCCGGGGCGTCGAGCAGGCCGTGCTGAGCTGCCTCGGCAACGCGGGCAACCCGGCGCCGCGGCGCGACGACCGGACCGAGGAGTTCCGCGAGATCGGCAAGCTGATCTTCCTCGACGGGCGCAGCCTCGACTCGCTGCAGGCCGCGTACCGCATCGGCGGCCGGGCGGCGTGGCGCTACCTGTCCCGCCTCGGGCAGGCGATGGAGCTGCCGTCACGGCTGCTCTGCACGGTGGCCGAGGCCATTTTCGCTTATGTGGAGGAGATTTCCGCGCTCTCGGTCGAGGGGTACACCGCCGCGCAGTACCGCGCGGCCGGCACGCTGGAACGCCGCCGCCGCCGTCTGCTCGAACTGATCCTGGCCAGCCCGCCGTCGTCCCCGCAGGTGATCGCCGACCTCGCCGCCGTCGCGGGCTGGCAGCTGCCGGAGTGGATCACCGTGATCGCGCTGGAGAACCGGTCCGACCAGCACCAGCTGCCGACGCCCTCGCTCGACGGCGAAGTGCTGATGGACCTCGAAGGCGCCGACCCGTGCCTGCTGGTCGCGGGCCGGGAACCGGACCTGTCCGGGCTCCCGGCCGCGCTGGACGGCTGGCGGGCCGCGGTCGGGCCGCGCGTCCGGCTCGACGACGCCTCGACCTCGCTGCACTGGGCCAGCCGCGCGCTCGACCTGATGTACCGCGGGGTGCTCGACGACGGGCCGGTGGTGCGCAGCGACGACCACCTCTCGACGTTGTGGCTGCTGACCGACAGCTTCCTGCTGCGAGAGGTGACCGTTCGCGCGCTGGAGCCGCTGGACGGCCTGACACCGAAACAGCAGCTGCGGCTCGGGGAGACGCTGCTCGCCTGGATCGAGTGCCGGGGCAACGCGCCGGACATCGCCGAGCTGCTCAAGATCCACCCGCAGACCGTGCGCTACCGCATCCATCAGCTCGCCGAGCGGTTCGGGGAGCGGCTGAACGACCCGGCCGAGCGCTTCGCGATCGAGATCGCCCTGCGGGCCCACCGCCTGCTGGGCACCCAGCCCCCCGCCTGGCGCCGCGCTTAGCGGACCGGCCGGTAGGTGTGCACCATGACGCCGGTCGGGAAGGTGACCGAGCCGGTGAGCTCGAGCTGACGCCGCGGCGCGGTGGTGAACAGCCGCTTCTTGCCCTCGCCCAGCACGATGGGGTGCACCATCAGCCGGTACTCGTCGATCAGGTCGTGCTGCGCGAGCAGGTTGAGCAGCTCGCCGCTGCCGGCCAGCAGCAGGTCGCCGCCGTCACTGTTCTTCAGCTCCGTGACCGCCTCGACGACGTCGCCCTTGAGGATGGACGCGTTCCAGGTCGCCGTCTCCGGCGTCCGCGACGCGACGTATTTGGGCATGCCGTTCATCTTGTCGGCGAACCCTTCCGAGTCGCTCATGGTCGGCCAAGCCCGCGAAAAGCCGTCGTAGGTACGACGACCGAGCAGCATCGCCTCGAAGCCGAACAGCTCCTCCTTCTTGTACTGGCCGGCCTCGTCGGACCAGAACGGCATGGACCACTCCCCCGGCTCGTCCATGAAACCGTCAAGGGTGACGTACTCGGTGGCGACGATCTTCCTGGTCATTTTCGGTACCTCTCTCCGGTGGGGCTCGACCCTGCGTCGAACGGGACCCTGCCGCATCGACAGCCGGGCTTTGTGGCGCCGATCACAGTATTGGCCGGGCGTACCGTGAGAGAGGGCGGACGGCTGGAGGGCACGGACATGACGGAGAACCTGGTCACCGGACGGCTGGTGCTGCGGCGCTGGGAGATCGACGACGCACCGGCCGCGCTCACCGTCTACGGCCAGGCCGGGGTGGCGCGCTGGCTGAGCCCCGCGATGGACCGCGTGCCCGATCTCGCCGCCATGCGGCTGATCCTGCAGCAATGGATCGCCGAGGACGACCGGATGGCGCCCCCGGCCGGCCGCTGGGCGGTGCAGCGCCAGGGTGACGGCGAGGTCATCGGCGGGGTCGTCCTGCTACCACTGCCGCCCGGCAACGAGGACCTCGAGATCGGCTGGCAGCTCCACCCCGACGTCTGGGGCCAGGGTTTCGCGAGCGAGACCACGCACGCGCTGGCGACCTGGGCGTTCGGCCAGGGCAGCGACGAGATCTTCGCCGTCGTCCGGCCGGGCAACACGCGCGCGGCCGCCACGGTTCGCCGCACCGGCATGCAGTGGGTCGGCGAGACGGACAAGTACTTCGGCCTCACCCTGCAGGTCTTCCGCCTCCGCCCGGCCGACCTCACCCCCTAGTACTACAGGGCTAGATCTCTAGCATCTGGAGGCGGAGGCGTCGTCTGAAGTGGCTTCTTCGTGCGTCTGCCTGGTGTCCGCGTCGCCAGGCAGACGCACGGAGGCCCTGGTCGATGACGTG